>NZ_JAKKRN010000080.1:0-1064 GCF_025654245.1 Shewanella sp. SM29 | reverse complement strand
TAATGCCGTTCACTTAAGAGTGAACGGCATTTTTCTTTGGTCTAACCGGGAACTTGTTTTTGCTCATTTTAAGAACTCGTGGATATGCCCTTTCCCGTTTACCATCCAGCTTAAATTGCCGTGCATTTCGTTCTATATCCAATACGTCTCTCGGGACATTCCCCGGTGTTTGTGATGACAGTTGTGTCAACTTGAAGATGATATAACTCGCCGCATCTCGAAAACTCAGTTGATTGGGGTGGACCGATGGCAAGCTTTTAGCCATCAGCAACATCTTATATCTAATGAGATTATAGGCCAGTAGCACGCCCCATAACTCTTGAGTCACCAGCTCCGGTAGTTGACTACGGAGCGTAAAACGGCTCTCCAGTAGATGTTGCTTCATCTCTCTGTAGCCCAGTTCTATTTCCCATCGATGGGCATATAAGTCGACGATGTCTTCGCTGGGGTAACGCATCGGGTCTGTCAACGAGGTCAAAATGGCGACTGGCTTACCTTTCACTGTCTTAGTCAATAAACGCGCTTCAAGAGTTTCAGGCAGCTGCGGCCATTTCTTTCTGGCCTGAGGTGTCGTGGTGAGTTTCACCCACTGATCATGCTTTCCTAGCGTTCGCACCACCTCATATTGAGTGCCTTTCTTCAATGGCAACAACCAGTGGCTATCAGGTTGCGCTTGCTGCCAAGCGTGYARCAGGCCGAGCGAGTAAAATCCTCGGTCAAATAGGGTTAGGCTGTAATTGGGAATGCTAGGAATGAGCTGGGATGCTAAGTTCATTTCATTTTCGGCAACCGAATCAAAGGCGCTGTTGACCAACAAATGGCTGCTTAATTCCATCAAGCAAACCATGCGAATTTGCGGATAAGCAGCTTCGCCTGAAGCGTTTGCGGTACGCGCAAAGGCGGCTTGATTTTGGACACTATCGGGTGTCCGCCACACTACACCGTCAACACCATACAAGTTAAGGCCGCACCAATGAGGATGTTCAGCTCTCGCGTGCCAGGTATTGGCGCTGCGACTAAATACTTCTCTAATAACCTCACTGCCCAATCGTTTACGCGCCTGA
>NZ_JAKKRN010000079.1:0-1064 GCF_025654245.1 Shewanella sp. SM29 | reverse complement strand
TCAGGCGCGTAAACGATTGGGCAGTGAGGTTATTAGAGAAGTATTTAGTCGCAGCGCCAATACCTGGCACGCGAGAGCTGAACATCCTCATTGGTGCGGCCTTAACTTGTATGGTGTTGACGGTGTAGTGTGGCGGACACCCGATAGTGTCCAAAATCAAGCCGCCTTTGCGCGTACCGCAAACGCTTCAGGCGAAGCTGCTTATCCGCAAATTCGCATGGTTTGCTTGATGGAATTAAGCAGCCATTTATTGGTCAACAGCGCCTTTGATTCGGTTGCCGAAAATGAAATGAACTTAGCGTCCCAGCTCATTCCTAGCATTCCCAATCACAGCCTAACCCTATTTGACCGAGGATTTTACTCGCTCGGCCTGCTGCACGCTTGGCAGCAAGCGCAACCTGATAGCCACTGGTTGTTGCCACTGAAGAAAGGCACTCAATATGAAGTAGTGCGAACGCTGGGGAAACATGACCAGTGGGTGAAACTCACCACGACACCTCAAGCCAGAAAGAAATGGCCGCAGCTCCCTGAAACTCTTGAAGCGCGTTTATTGACTAAGACAGTGAAAGGTAAGTCAGTCGCCATTTTGACCTCGTTGACAGACCCGATGCGTTACCCCAGCGAAGACATCGTCGACTTATATGCCCATCGATGGGAAATCGAACTGGGCTATAGAGAGATGAAACAACATCTACTGGAGAGTCGTTTTACGCTCCGCAGTCAACTACCGGAGCTGGTGACTCAAGAGTTATGGGGCGTGCTACTGGCCTATAATCTCATTAGATATAAGATGTTGCTGATGGCTAAAAGCTTGCCATCGGTCCATCCCAATCAACTGAGTTTTCGGGATGCGGCGAGTTATATCATCTTCAAGTTGACACAACTGTCATCACAAACACCGGGGAATGTCCCGAGAGACGTATTGGATATAGAACGAAATGCACGGCAATTTAAGCTGGATGGTAAACGGGAAAGGGCATATCCACGAGTTCTTAAAATGAGCAAAAACAAGTTCCCGGTTAGACCAAAGAAAAATGCCGTTCACTCTTAAGTGAACGGCATTA
>NZ_JAKKRN010000078.1:0-1079 GCF_025654245.1 Shewanella sp. SM29 | reverse complement strand
TCCCAAGGGACACCGTCTACATCAATGCGAGGACAGTTGATGACTGAGCCCACCACACTGACCCCTGAACAAAAGATAAAAGCACTCGAAGCCGAACTTGAGGATACCCGCATGAAAGCCGCGTTCTTCGAAGCCATTGTCGAAAAACTTAGCACTGACTACGGGATTTCTGTCGTAAAAAAGCCACGCGCGAAACGCTCCAAGAAAAAAYGGCCATAGGGTATCGCGTCACCCAATGCTGCCGCTACCTCGGGATTAGCCGTCAGGCGTATTATCAGCAATGTCAGCGGCAAAAAATATCAGAGCAGAGGGAGCAACATGTATTGCAAACGGTGCAATATGAACGCTTGTTTCAACCTCGAATAGGTACACGCAAGTTACAGTATTTACTGAATAAATCGCATCAAATAGTGATTGGGCGAGACCGGTTATTTAGCAGCCTCAGAGCGCATCGTTTGTTGGTCGCGCCTAAACGGGCGTACCATAAAACGACTCACAGTCATCATCGATTTAGGTGTCATCCCAACTTGCTTAAGCCCAGTGAGCAACAAGTGGACATCACTCGCTCAGAACAAGTCTGGGTGGCTGATATTACCTATCTGCCACTGCAAGATAATGAAGCCTACTGAAGCCTGGTGACCGATGCCTGGTCACGAAAAATCGTGGGCTATCATGTTGATGATAATCTCAAAACAGATGGTGTGCTAACAGCGTACAAACAGGCACTGAGGCAGCGGCAAGACAAAGGTAAACCGCTGATACACCACTCAGACCGAGGAATACAATACTGCTCAAACGCTTATCAAGCGGTTCACACTCATCATGGTGTGACATGCTCAATGACAGACGGATATGACTGCTATCAAAATGCGTTAGCAGAGCGAGTAAATGGCATATTGAAGCAGGAGTTTTTAACACATAAGCCAGCAACGCTGCAGGAGGCACGACAGATGGTGGAAGAAGCGGTCGCCATCTATAATCAACGACGGCCCCATTTGGCCTTAAAATACAAAACGCCCGATGAGGTTCATCAGGCGTTTTAGGTGGAAATAAGTGTCAACTTATTTCAGGACTAGACA
>NZ_JAKKRN010000077.1:0-1272 GCF_025654245.1 Shewanella sp. SM29 | reverse complement strand
ACCACCTCAATAAGTGCTATCAAGCGTGGACACCCCCATATGATAAAAGTGACCCACAAGAGGCCATATATATCGTGTGATACAGACAGGTTTTATTTCGGATATTATTCAAATCTCGACTGTTATTGCCATCCCGAAGATATGCATAAAGTGTTGTCGCTACTGATGAAGCAATTACCGGGGTCGGAACTCTTTTTATTGAAAAATGAACGAATAGTTGGCCTCTCTAAAGTTGGCACCCGTGACGGCGAACCAGTCCAATTGTCAGATTTTGCCCCTGAGAATACCCAGCCCGGTTAACGTTTTTTCTCGCGCCTATTATTGGCGCGAGATTCGGTGTCCATCAGTGGCAGCATTGCCACCAAGATGTTGACAGGCCTTTAGCGGCAAGGTCGTCAAGGGTGAGAAGACATTAAGTACAAGCCGTGTGGGTAGGTTAACGATGACCATGGAGTACCGTGGGCACAGCAAAGGAATAGCTATATGAATAAGAGGGCAGCGCCGCAGTCGGCGTCGACAGAGCAAGAGACACAACTGTTGGACGACAGTCGGTATGAAGACCTGCCGCGCAGTGAGTACCTGCAATTACCCCAAGAGGAGCAAGACCGGCTCTATCAGTTGCGTCAGCAGCGGGTGCGAGAGGCGCCCACGCTTTATGAGTGGGATCTTAAGGTAGCGACTGTGTATGGCATGGGGTGGATCATGGTCCTTATTCCGTGCGGGATTACGGCTCTAGTTGGGTTGGTGACACGCTGGTATGGATTTGAGCAATGGTATTATTTTCTCATCATAGCGATGATTTTTGGGCCATTTATGCGCTACCTCTGGTTGGCTGACAAACAGTACCACTATCGGCTCACCACCGAGGGGCTGGTCACCACCTATCATGATGCTATTCCGGATGCAGCCTATGCGGTAGTGCGGGGGCTGGCTTGGTTTGGTGTGGTGGTTTGTATTGTCGGGGTGGCCTTTTTAGGCCCAGCAGCGCTGGTTGGTGTAGGTGGAATGGCTCTGGGGGCATTGTTCTTTACTGGTTTTAAAAATGTAGAAACCACCTCAATAAGTGCTATCAAGCGTGGACACCCCCATATGATAAAAGTGACCCACAAGAGGCCATATATATCGTGTGATACAGACAGGTTTTATTTCGGATATTATTCAAATCTCGACTGTTATTGCCATCCCGAAGATATGCATAAAGTGTTGTCGCTACTGATGAAGCAATTACCGGGGTCGGAACTCTTTTTATTGAAAAATGAACGAATAGTTGGC
>NZ_JAKKRN010000076.1:0-1319 GCF_025654245.1 Shewanella sp. SM29 | reverse complement strand
TCTAGCGAATCCCCACATAAATTCGATGGGATTCAAATAAGTAGACACGCATGATGCTGTTTGATCTAATCAATTTCGCCAAAAACCTACTAGATCCAACATCATGCGTGATATCGACATATTACACGATTTACTCAAAAAACAATGCCCTCAAATACACCAAAAACGCCTTAATTCTCTGATGGTTGCTACTGAGTCTTTACTCGATGGCAATCAACTCTCGTTAACCCAGTTAGGACGGAACATAACGGGTAACGTTGCACCAAAACACAATATCAAGCGTATTGACCGACTGCTCGGAAATCTACATGTTGTCAAAGATAAGTTCGCTATTTATCAATGGCATGCACAGTATCTCTGCGGCTCAAATCCGATGCCCATTATTCTTGTGGATTGGTCTGATGTGCGCGAACAACTGCGAATGATGACCTTACGCGCATCAATCAGTGTTAAAGGTCGCTCCATTACGTTGTACGAACGCACTTTTCTGTTTGAAGATTACAATGCCCCACGCAGTCATAACGCTTTCTTAGCTGAGCTTGCTAACGTATTGCCGCCAGGATGCTGCCCGCTCATCGTCACCGATGCAGGTTATCGCAATACTTGGTTTAGGGAAGTCGAGCGCCATGGCTGGTTTTGGCTAGGTAGAGTTCGTGGTGATGTCAGTTTTATGCTCAACGGCCAAACATCATGGCAGTCAAATAAATCCCTCTATCCTAAAGCGAATTCAACCGCGAAATACATGGGTAGCGTCAAGTTAGCGCGCAAGTCTCCGCTACAATGTTACCTGCACTTGTTTAAAGCTAAACCTAAGCTGCGTAAGGATAAGCGTTCTTCTAAAGCTGGGCGAAATCACACCGCACAAAAGAGTTACAGCTCAGGGAGTAAAGAGCCTTGGCTACTCGCAACAAATCTACCTCCGGACTACTTTGGCCCTTCAAAGGTCGTCGATTTATATGCTAAGCGAATGCAAATTGAAGAAACCTTCCGCGATTTAAAAAGTCCGCAATATGGCATGGGCCTTAGACAAAGCCGCAGCCGTTGTCCAAAGCGATATGATGTATTGCTGCTCATCTCTATGCTGGCTGAAATCGTGTTGTGGTGTATTGGGTTAGCGGCACAACACCTTGGATGGCAAAGATATTTTCAAGCCAATACAGTGAGAAAGCAGGCTGTGCTATCAATTGTTAGACTTGGAAAGGAAGTACGCAAAAGAGACAAATATCCGGTAAAGGAGACAATTTTTCGCTGGGCATTAATCGAATATATAAACTTAGTTCATGACGCTGGAAAACCTCAATTATGAGGGGATCCCCCAG
>NZ_JAKKRN010000075.1:0-1327 GCF_025654245.1 Shewanella sp. SM29 | reverse complement strand
CGGTCCATCCCAATCAACTGAGTTTTCGGGATGCGGCGAGTTATATCATCTTCAAGTTGACACAACTGTCATCACAAACACCGGGGAATGTCCCGAGAGACGTATTGGATATAGAACGAAATGCACGGCAATTTAAGCTGGATGGTAAACGGGAAAGGGCATATCCACGAGTTCTTAAAATGAGCAAAAACAAGTTCCCGGTTAGACCAAAGAAAAATGCCGTTCACTCTTAAGTGAACGGCATTAAGCGTAAGCTGGCTTTTTTGTGGGTTTGTTTTATTTCTACATCTATATGCACCAATGAACCCTATCATAGTCATGCCTTTAGTTCTTACATCACAAACTCGCTACTTACTAATGGTCACGCGTTGTCGCCATTAAAACAAATCCATTTAAGCCGATCCGTAGGTCAATCTCACGCTTAGCCTCGTTTAATCTTCATTTTAAAAGACGAAAGTCTTCTATTTTTATAACTACCAACAAATCATCTGATGGCTTTTGGCTATACATAATGCGAAACAAAGGCGCAGTCTTAGCTGAATTGTGGATAACTTTGGGGGTAAGTGGTGGGTATGGTGTGGCTAGATTAGATAATTAGCATTAACTGCAAATTTCCTTAAAATAGGGGTTGCACAAAATCCTCTGCTGCCTATAATGCGCATCCACTGACACGGCAGACAGCGTTAAGCAGCCTGATGTGACGGTTCATCGATGAGTTTACTGATTGATGAGTGTTGAGAAAGTTTGCAAAAACTCCTTGACGCGAAACGGGAAATGCGTAGAATACGCAGCCCTAGCCAACTGGAAGCGTTCGACGCTCAGTGTGGTACTCAAGTTCTCTTACGAATATTGAGTTGCTCTTTAACAAGATAAAACAAGAAATCTGTGTGGACACTCACAGGTGTTGAGTTAATCGAAACTGCTTAGCCTTAGGGTTGGCAGTCAAAAATTTAAATCAATGTTTTCAAGTCATTCTCCTTACGGGAAGGGTGATTGAGTGTTCATAGTAATATGTACATACAGTAATGTATGAATTGAAACGCGATGTTTCTTAGTGAGCAAAGCGAATCAAAACAGTAGAATTCATTGAGCCGTTTGACGTAAGTCAAACAACAAAACTTTAATTGAAGAGTTTGATCATGGCTCAGATTGAACGCTGGCGGCAGGCCTAACACATGCAAGTCGAGCGGCAGCACAAGGGAGTTTACTTCTGAGGTGGCGAGCGGCGGACGGGTGAGTAATGCCTAGGGATCTGCCCAGTCGAGGGGGATAACAGTTGGAAACGACTGCTAATACCGCATACGCCCTACGGGGGAAAGGAGGGGAC
>NZ_JAKKRN010000073.1:0-1479 GCF_025654245.1 Shewanella sp. SM29 | reverse complement strand
GCCTTCAACCATGCCCTTCCATTCACCATAACGGGCTTCATGGTGACAAATCTCCAACTGCTTTTGAATGCCTGTATCGAACACGCTTTGGTCGTTGATAATAATGCCCCATAAAGCCAAATGTAGGGTGTAGTAATTACTGCGATAGGTGACTTTTTTACTAGGTTTGGCGATATAGGCTTCCATGCTTTTTTGACAAAAACCAGCAGCTCTAATCTTATCGCCGCTAAACCACGCATGTAACGCATGCACAAAGTCATCGGCAGTGCCAGGTTTGCTATTGCGAGGGCGCCATTGGGCTGGAAATAACGCACAAGCCTGTTTGGCTATCGCGAAATCCCCTGCGGCCATGGCATAGTTGAAACAATCAACGACATCAATCGCTTGCGCCCCCCTCGTGCAGGCATCACCGAGAAAGTCTGGGTAGTCAGGATCATAGGCCATTTGTAGCGGCTTTAGCTGATATTCTGCAGCGGTTTGAAAGGCTTCCTCGGCTAGATCCCAGTCACTGTGCAACGCATAGGCTATGCCGAGGCCGGCGTACTCCCATGCATAAGCGCAATAAACTGATTCAGCTTCAATATCATTAATCCGATAATAACCAGAAGCCTCAGCGTTCCGTCGCTCTTCGATGATATCTTGAAAAAATATAATATCCTGTTCTATTTCAGCCAGCGTCATTTGGGAGATTTTCTTTGCTGCCATGGTTATTTTTTCCCTGAAAAGGCGTTGTTAATGATAGCTTTCGCGTCATTAAAATGAGGGATGGGTTCATCCAGTACTTTATCGACAAGGTTCCCCTTTTTATCTTGCCAGAAGGCTTTGACGTTACCGCTTTGGGTGTTGGTAAACACTGCCAGATGATTTTTCTTACCGGTAGCTAATTCAATATCCCCCCAAAGTGCTTGCTCATCTTCGGTATATTCTGCACCTTGACGATTGGATGCTTTGTTGACTTTGCCTTGCTTCTTTTCCATTTTTCTGCGTAGGTGGGGTTTTGCGCTCATCCCCTCGAAATTAACCTTAAGGGCTAAATTTGCCCAACGCGGTTAAACGTAAATTTAGCCATATTGCTTGAGGTTAGTATTTATCGATGCAGTTGATGAGATGAGCACGCATAATCTTTGCTAAGTAGGGCTTATGCGTGCTTAGTTTGTCAACGAGCAAGGTTGAGGCTTCATGTAGTCAATACCAGTGAAGCCCACATCTTAATCGTGAGTGAACCGTAGCATGGCTTAAAGCGGTTGCTGCCAAACAAGCCCTTCTGGAATGAAAGGGTCAATAACTCGGTGTTTCATCCCCGCCTGAATCGCTAAATTGGTAAGGGCCAAAGCATATTCTGCGAAATGGCCTTCAACCATGCCCTTCCATTCACCATAACGGGCTTCATGGTGACAAATCTCCAACTGCTTTTGAATGCCTGTATCGAACACGCTTTGGTCGTTGATAATAATGCCCCATAAAGCCAAATGTAAATGT
>NZ_JAKKRN010000072.1:0-1594 GCF_025654245.1 Shewanella sp. SM29 | reverse complement strand
GCCAACTATTCGTTCATTTTTCAATAAAAAGAGTTCCGACCCCGGTAATTGCTTCATCAGTAGCGACAACACTTTATGCATATCTTCGGGATGGCAATAACAGTCGAGATTTGAATAATATCCGAAATAAAACCTGTCTGTATCACACGATATATATGGCCTCTTGTGGGTCACTTTTATCATATGGGGGTGTCCACGCTTGATAGCACTTATTGAGGTGGTTTCTACATTTTTAAAACCAGTAAAGAAAAATGCCCCCAGAGCCATTCCGCCTGCACCAATCAGCGCTGCTGGGCCTAAAAAGGCCACCCCGACAATACAAACCACCACCCCAAACCAAGCCAGCCCACGCACTACCGCGTAAGCTGCATCCGGAATCGCGTCATGATAGGTGGTAACTAAACCCTCGGAGGTGAGCCGATAATGGTACTGTTTGTCTGCAAACCAGAGGTAACGAGCAGATAAGCACATAATTAAAGCCATGATGATTAACCCTATACCCAAGCTAGTATCGCCAGATAGCAAATAGCACCCTATAAGTGCTACGCAACCACACGGGATCAGGAAGGTTAACCAAAATAGACCATACACAGTCGCTACCTTAATATCCCACTCATAAAGCGTGGGCGCCTCGCGCACCCGCTGCTGACGCAGCTTGTAGAGCCGGTCTTGCTCCTCTTGGGGTAATTGCAGGTACTCACTTCGCGGCAGGTCTTCATACCGACTGTCGTCCAACAGTTGTGTCTCTTGCTCTGTCGACGCCAACTGCGGCGCAGCTCTCTTATTCATATAGCTATTCCTTTGCTGTACCCACGGACTGCACGGTCATCGTTAACCTACCCACACAGCTCGTACTTAATGTTTTCTCACCCTTGACGACCTTGCCGCTAAAAAGTCTGTTAGCATCTTGGTGGCAAAGCTGTCACTGATGGACACCGAGTCTCGCGCCAATAACAGGCGCGAGAAAAAACGTTAACTGGGCTGGGTATTGTCAGGGGTAAAATCTGCCAGTTGGGCAGGTTCGCCTGACTCAAATAACGCAAATGGTACGCCATCTAACACGCGCTCATTTTTAAATACACGGATTTCTGAATCAGGTAACTGCGTCATCAGCAATGACAAGATAGTGTGCATCTTATCCAATGGGCAATGAAGACGAATACTTGCTCGTAAGCCCATTGTTCGTACATCCGATTGGCAGGCAATAAATGGACGATTCCGCGTTACCTTAATCAAATGACGATGCCCATTTTTTATAGGGCTCTCATAAGTTGTCTCTATATTTTTAAAACCAGTAAAGAAAAATGCCCCCAGAGCCATTCCACCTACACCAACCAGCGCTGCTGGGCCTAAAAAGGCCACCCCGACAATACAAACCACTACCCCAAACCAAGCCAGCCCCCGCACTACCGCGTAGGCGGCATCCGGAATCGCATCATGATAGGTGGTAACTAAACCCTCGGTGGTGAGTCGATAATGGTACTGTTTGTCGGCCAACCAGAGGTAGCGGATAAATGGCGCAAAAATCAATGCCATGAAAAAAAAACCATACCATTGGTCAGACTCATACCAGTGTGCCACCAAGCCAATCAGC
>NZ_JAKKRN010000071.1:0-1933 GCF_025654245.1 Shewanella sp. SM29 | reverse complement strand
TTAGCTGGGTATAAATATCAAAGTTTTGCGTTCTGGCGCCTATTGGGGGGGCCTTTTCTGTACCTGAGTCATGTGTGCCAGGTATAGAAATTTTGTCTAATGTTAAACTTTTATTTAGTGCACTCATCCAATTATTTGTACTTACGTGAGACATATTATTCTCCAATTTTGGCTATCTGTCGAAATAATATCTGATAGGCTATAACTAACAAATAATAGCCTATCAGTAAGTTTCTTATATGGACGAACGAATTTAGTATAATTGTTCCATCCATCAATTCAGCTTTGTTTGATAAGACTTAAGGTTTTGTGTAACGACCAGTCAGACTAGAATTAACTTCAGAGTTGTCCATTTGAAATAAGAGTAATTCTACTGCGGTACTTGAATCACTAACTAGTGCAGCTATAGAACCGGAGCCAACTTTGTTTTTCTTTAAAATATCAAGGATTAGCTTGCCACTCGCAGTAATAGCACCTACGGGATTCTCTGTAACTACATTTTTTACAATATTTAACGTATCTTTGGCTAAGCCTTCAGCATAATGTTGGTCTACACTGCCCCATGTTACACCGATCATGTCCTTCGAGCCAATCCACCAATTATTGTGATTTCCATAGCTACCTTGTCCTAAAAGGAAATCGTCGATAGTATGTACAATACCATTAACTTTAAGGGTTAACTTTCCACGTACTGCAAAATTCAGTTCTGAAGGTTGGCGGTCGTTAAATGTTTTAGCTATCATCCCACCGCTGCCTGCGCTATTAATAAACCATTTAGCCACATCGCTTGTTTTGTGACGGCCAGCTTTTACTACCAGAGTTTTTCCATGACAGATAACGCCGTCATAAGGTTGGTCATTGCTAATGCTATGGTCCTTTTCAGTAAAGGAAACATCTGATAGTCCTTCAATGTTAAAGATAAACTCATTATCGTGAATTTTTATTCCCATTTTGTTCTTCTCCGGTTTTGTAAATTTATTAACTAACTAGGGTATGAAATATTATTACCGTAGGGTGTACTCAATAAGTCAATAGTGAGTTCCCTCAATAACAAATCTAACAAGATTTTAACATTAATCAATACTACTTTAGTGCTGTTAGATATTATTGTCGATGTAAATTATTAGTGAGAGATTAAGGTTCTGTCGCTAACTGATAATATGCAACATGATTTAATAGCGTATGTTCTATCCGATGAAATTAGATTAGTGCTAAATTTCAGTTATCTTTACTTAATCATTAACTTAAATTGAGCGCCAGATAGAATTCAATAAGGCTATCACTGATGGACATTAATGCTATTCCAGTTGTGGCCTGTTAAACTGCTCTCTGGTTAAATACTAATTTACGTCATCAAAAAGTATTAAAAAACATGAATGTGTTGACTTTTAATAAATTAGGTTTTGATTTTTCTTGCTAGTTAGGCAACACACCGACATCATCACGAATAATATATTGGAATATAATATAATATAATATAATTAGATTAGCAGATACTCCAGTGTACTGGTCAACCCAAACTGGACACTTTTACTTGAGAATTTTCAAACTCTACAGGTGACAGATCGTCATTAGCAGAATGAAGCCGCTCCAAGTTGTAATATTTCATGTAAGCCGTCACATCTTGCTTCATAAACTCCCTTGTTGGTTGAGCAACTTTAAAAATCCAATCGTGTTTCAAGCAACCAAAGAAACGCTCAACAACGGCGTTATCCCAACACGCTCCCACATCACCCATGCTGGCTCGGATACCATAGCTCGATAGCAGCCTACCGAATTGCTTACTGGTATATTGCGAGCCTAGGTCACTGTGAAATACCAACCCTCGCGCTGGTTAGCGCAGGTTGTAGGCTTTCATTAATGCCTTAGATATCAAATCTGTGGTCATGCGTTTGTCTATGTGCCATCCCACAATCCGGCGTGAATATAAATC
>NZ_JAKKRN010000008.1:0-160839 GCF_025654245.1 Shewanella sp. SM29 | reverse complement strand
CCCCATGTGAGAGTAGGTCATCGCCAAGCGCCTAATTTAGGTTAACGTGTAGACGTTAAGCTAAAGGAGCGGTAGTTCAGTTGGTTAGAATACCGGCCTGTCACGCCGGGGGTCGCGGGTTCGAGTCCCGTCCGCTCCGCCAACATTAAGAGATAAGCCTCATCGAAAGATGAGGCTTTTTTCGTTATGGCGTCGTGGATAATTCGTGTCAGTGACGCTAATGCTTCGGGCTCGAAGTACATGGTTATCATCATACTCGGCCATCATGTAGACGAAATCCTTATCAGAATATGACGCTTTCGCTTCAATGTTAAAAATCAAAACCTACTTTTTTGCCGATCTTTATTCCACTTTATCGATAGTGTTTCTTTCACGTTCTGAAAACCTCCTGTGCGCGACTCGGCAGTATTGACCTGTGACACTGATCTCGGACAAATTAAACGGTATAATGCCTTATGTCTTTCATGAGTAACGAAAATGAATTGTCGTCTTGGGTGTGGTGCTTGTTGTATTGCGCCTTCAATAAGCAGCAGTATTCCGGGTATGCCAAAGGGTAAGGCGGCGGGTGAGCGTTGTGTGCAATTGAGCGATGCCAATTTATGTTTGATTTTCGGCTCGCCTGATCGTCCTGCGGTATGTAGTGATTTCGATGCATCTGAAGATGTTTGTGGTCATTCAAACGAAGAGGCGATTTGGTTGATTACTCAACTCGAATCTCAGACCTCTCATTAAGTTTATCGCTGACAGGTGAAATATGCAGTTAACTCGTTATACCGATTTTGGCGTTCGTACCCTGATGTATTTAGCGGTTCAGCCAGATAGAACAACTTTATTTAGGATTGCTGAAATTACGCAGGTGTTTGATCTGTCACCAAATCATGTCTCTAAGATAGTGCATCATTTAGGCAAGATGGGTTACCTTGAAACCATCCGCGGTAAGATGGGCGGTTTCCGTTTGGGTAAGCCTGCGAGTGAGATTAACCTAGGCCAGTTAGTTCGAGTGTTAGAAAACTCACTCGCCCCTATTGATTGCAGCAAACCTTACTGCCGATTTACACCAGCCTGTAAGCTTAAAGGCGTGTTAGCTCAGGCTGTTGAAGCTTATTTGAATGTGCTGGATCAATATACTTTGCTGGATATTGTGAGTAACCGTGATGAGTTAGTCGCCTTGCTGCCAGACTTTTCTATTTCAGTACTGCAACTGGATTAGTACCACTTTTAAGTGCAATACCGATGGGGAGCAAACTCGATGCTGGCACTAGATCAATCCCCTCGGTTTTAAGTCTGTGTAGGTTAGCCTCTAAGAAGCGCATAGTTTCTGGATAGGGATGGGCAATCACCACCAAGCTACCTTGGGTATGTGCCTGACTTATCATTAAGTTAAATTGTCTCTCGAGTGCATTGGTACTGGTATCATTGTCTAGAAACAGTTGGCGTTTTAGTAAAGGAATGCCTAGCTTATCTGCGTTATCCCCTGCCTTAGTGAATCGTGTTGTCATACTATCGACAAAATACAGCTGCTCTTGTTTGAGTGTTTCCATGACCCAGAGCATGGGATCGTCTAGTTGAGTTAATAGACTCCCCATGTGGTTATTGGCACCTTTGGCAAAGGGAACGCTGTTAATCGCATCAATAACACTGGTGCGAATTTGTGCCTCAGTCATCGTATTGGTTAATCCCCCCAGCCCTAATGTCTTACCATTAAGCGCCTGCATGGGAAGATGTAGCATAATTTCGTGGCCTTTTTGGTGTCCTGCGTTAGCGAGTTCTTTGCCAAGTGGGGTATGAGGTAATACTGAGAGTGTTACTGTACTGGGCAGTGCCAGCACGGCTTTATCTGTATGACGATAACCTATGTCATCAATAATGAGTGCAAGCTGGGCAGCATAGCTTTGAGAAATGCTTAGGGCCAATAGGGCCAAGGAATAAAGTAAGCGCACAATTTCTTCTTATTCATCATGGTGCTGTATCCATGCAATGGCAGAGGTCACTTGGTGATCTTGGGCCAGTGATGCATGGGCTGATAGGGCGTCGATTATAGCTAAATTACCAACGCCGGAACCAGTTTCGGCGGCAATTTTTATGTCGGGGATGATCCCTATGTTGTGAATGTTTTCACCTCTAGGAGTATTGTACTGGGCAATTGTGAGTTTAATCGCGTTACCATCTTCTAAAATTGGGATCAGGCTTTGTACTGTACCTTTGCCAAAGCTGGTCTCACCTAAGAGTTTGGCACGACCATTTTCTTGTAATGCGGCGGCGAGAACTTCGGATGCAGAGGCCGAGCCTTTGTTGATTAACACTAGCATAGGCACGTTAGTCAGCATGGTTTGCGGTGAGGCATAGTAGTCAGAGTTGGCGTCGAAGAAGCGGCCAGAGGTCGAGACTATGCGTCCTTTGGCGAGAAATAGATCCGCAATTTTAACCGCTTGGTCGAGTAGGCCGCCGGGATTATTACGTAGGTCTAAGATAAGTCCTGTGAGCGGTTTTTTTTGCCATTGGCTGAGCGAGCGCACCATATCTTCGTTAGAGTTTTCTTGGAAGTTGCTTAATCTGACATAGCCAATATTGCCATCAAGCAGTTGAGTGCTGACCGACTCTATAGTGATATTGCTTGGCTTGAGTGACACTTTAAAGGTGGCATCGTCATTACTGTGTTTTAGCTCTAAGTTAATGCTCTGATTATTGAGACTATGTCTTTTTATTTCAGTAAGGATATCGGCTAGATTCGTTTCAGTCGCCAGGGTGTCGTTAAGTTTAATAATAATATCGCCCGCACGTATTCCCGCTTGCTCTGCGGGAGAATGGGCAAAGGGGGCTATGATGCTGATGTGGTCTTTTTGGGCCGCGACTTCGAAACCGAAACCAAAATACTCGCCGCGATTAGAATCTTTAAGATCGAGTAATTCTTGATGATTCAAGAAGCTGGAATAGGGGTCGAGATGTTCAAAAATGCCTTTGATGGCGGCTTGCACTAGCTCTTCTTTGGGAACGGTTTTGATATAGTAAGTTTCAACCGTTTCAAGTACATCTTGTAGTAATGGATAGTCAAAGTTGTCGCGGTAGGATTTCGCGTTCTCTTGGCTGGAGAGGCTGATGGATAGGCCTAAAGTGAGACCTAATCCAACGCAACTGATATAGCGGATCATGTATTTCATAACGGTCCCCTGTGATAAGGGGACCGTTATGATTAGCGACAGTATTTCGCTGGATCGACGGCTTGCCCTTTATGCCTTATTTCAAAGTATAGGCCAGGCTCGCTCTGTCCACCTGAACGTCCGACTAAAGCAATCGCTTCACCGCTTTTTACCATCTCACCAGGGCTTTTTAGTAGGGTTTGAGCGTGACCGTAAAGACTCATATAACCTTTCCCGTGATCGATGACCATAACAAGACCAAAACCGCGTAACCAGTCGGCATAAATGACTTTACCACCTGAAACGGCTCGAATATTTTGCCCTTCTGGTGCAGACAACATAGTGCCTTTCCACACGACTTGACCGGAACGTTGGCTACCAAAGCTAGCACTCACACGACCTTTTGTCGGCCATTTAAGTTTGCCACTTTGTTTACCAAAGCCTTCCATCGAGGGATTATCTTTCATGGCCCGCAGCGCTTGTTCAACGACACGCTTTAAGCTGGCCTCTTCAATTTGCAACTGTTCGAGCTCTGCACCCTTAGAATTTAAGGTACGTTGCAACTCTTTGATGGTCAGTTGACGCTGATCTTGCTCTTGGCTCAAACGTTTAGCTTGTACTTGTTGTTCGGCCACGAGTTTCGTTAATTGCTTTTGCTTACTCGTTTGCGACACCTTGATCTCATCTAGCTCGGTCAAGGTTTGCTTTAATTCGTTGATCGACTTCATCCGCGCTTTATTGAGGTATTGGTAATAAGCCAACATACGCTCGATAGTGGCGGGACTTTGCTGATTAAGCATCATCTTAGTGTAATCGTGATTACCGGCAAGATAGGCGCTCGATAGCTGTTTCGACAGTGTTTGTTGTTGAGTCACTTTAAGCGTTTCTAACTCATCTTGACGTTGTTTTAGCTCGGCAAGTTTAGTGTCGATTTGCGCTAAGCTATTTTTAGTGCTGTTGACTTTTTTGGCAGCTGACGCAATCGCTTCTTCATCGCTACGCAGCAATGACAGCAGTTTTTCTCTTTGTTTACTGGTGGTTTTTAATGCGCTTTGTTGTTGATTTATTTGCGTTTGGATTGATTTTAACTCGGACTTACGCTTCTCCAAATCAGAAGCGTGTGCCGAGAAAGATAACATCATAAAGCCAGCAATAATGCTGGCTTTAACAAGGAGTCGAGTGCTCACTAGGTAACGGTTACTCTTTTATGTGGATTAAGGGTTTGCCCGTCATCTCAGCTGGAATGGCTTCGCCGATCAATGTCAAGATGGTAGGTGCAACATCGCTGAGTTTACCACCTTCATCTATGGTCGCATCGCGTCCAACAAAGACGAAAGGCACGAGTTCACTGGTGTGGGCCGTGTGAGCCTGACCTGTGGTTTCGTCGGTCATTTGCTCGGCATTGCCGTGGTCGGCGGTAATAATACATTCTCCGCCCACTTTCGCCAGCGCATCAACCACACGGCCGATACAAGCGTCGACAGCTTCACAAGCTTTAACGGCGGCATCGAAATTACCTGTGTGGCCAACCATGTCACCATTGGGGTAGTTACAGATGATCACGTCGTACTTGGTTGATTCAATTGCTGCGACTAACTTGTCAGTCAGCTCAGCTGAACTCATCTCAGGCTGTAGATCGTAAGTTGCCACTTTAGGCGAGTTGATTAGGATGCGATCTTCTCCCTCGAATGGCTCTTCTTTACCGCCGTTAAAGAAGAAAGTCACATGGGCGTATTTCTCAGTTTCAGAGATACGCAGCTGAGTACGACCTTGTTTCTGCAGCACTTCACCTAAGGTATTCACTAAGTTTTCAGATGGATAAGCGATAGGGGCTGTGATGTCGCCAGCATACTCAGTCAAAGTGACGAAGTGCATTTTCGGCATAACAGCGCGTTCGAAGCCATCGAAATCTGGGTGAATAAAGCTACGGGTGATTTGACGGGCGCGGTCAGCACGGAAGTTCATAAAAATCAGGGCATCGCCGTCTTTTAAGGTCGCAACTTGACCGTTGGCATCTGTGATCGCCGATGAAGAAACGAATTCGTCGTTTTCGTTACGTTCGTAAGCCGCTTCCAATGCTGTAACGGCATTGTCGTATTGGAATTTTGACTTGCCTTGGGTGATTAAATCGTAGGCTTGCGACACGCGATCCCAACGATTATCCCTGTCCATAGCAAAGTAACGACCAATAATCGATGCGATACGGCCATGGCCTAATGTAGTAAACAGATCATCAAAATGGCTCAAGCTACCCTTAGCGCTGCGCGGTGGCGTATCGCGGCCGTCGAGGAAAGCGTGCAGATAAACCTGAGTTGCACCGCGCGCAACGGCCATACGGCACATAGCTTCGATATGCTCTTCATGGCTGTGGACGCCACCGGGAGAAAGCAAGCCCATAATGTGTACTGCTCCGCCAGCTTTGATGGCTGAGTCTACCGCATCACATAGTGCAGGTTTTTTTTCAAACTCATGATCTGCAATGGCTTTACTGATACGAGTGAGTTCTTGATAAACCACACGGCCAGAGCCTAAGTTAATATGGCCAACTTCAGAATTTCCCATCTGGCCATCAGGTAAGCCAACATCTAAGCCAGAACCTGAAATCAAACTATGGGGATATTTAGCGTTGAGACGGTCGAGTACCGGAGTCTTGGCGTGGAAAATCGCATTATTATGCGTGTTTTCACGGTAGCCCCAGCCATCGAGGATCAACAACGCGAGCGGACGTTTAGCTGTCGTCATAGTGATACCTTTAAGTTTTATAGAAGCGATAGAAATCTGAAATTGGTCAAATATTACTACGTTAGCGGGGTATGAAAAAGCGCTTTACCCCGATTAAGGTCATCGAATCACTAATTCGCCCGATTCTGTGAGTGGCTTGTGACAAGTACAGAGTCAATTGCACTAAAAGTGCGATCTCGAACTGTGACTAAACTGCTGCATTCTGCCAAGGCAATCGGTATACTCTGTGCCCTTATCGAATTTTCGCCATTTATGCGGGCAATCATCATGCAAGAATATATCGAATTT
Organism: Shewanella sp. SM29; assembly: GCF_025654245.1. Taxonomy (NCBI): domain Bacteria; kingdom Pseudomonadati; phylum Pseudomonadota; class Gammaproteobacteria; order Alteromonadales; family Shewanellaceae; genus Shewanella; species Shewanella sp. SM29. The sequence goes on along the minus strand of NZ_JAKKRN010000008.1, from coordinate 154,672 downwards.
TTTAAAGCTCACTCAATGCTCAGTCTGGCTTGGGTGGGATTATTTGTTGTGCTTGTCGCGAGTATCATCAAATCGAGCATGTCAAAAATCAAAAGTATTTCTCATCAAGAATTAACGATTATGGTGAATAGACAGGATGCTAAAGTGGTTGATGTGCGCTCGAATGACGAGTTCCGCAAGGGCCATATTGTTGATGCACTTAACGTTACGCTCGCCGATATTAAAAATAATCAGATATCAGCCCTTGAAAAGTATAAAGCCAGTCCCATTATATTGGTATGCAATGCTGGCATGACCTCGTCTCAAGCCGCTCAGCTTTTGAGTAAGCAAGGTTTTGAAAACCTGTACAACTTGAAAGGTGGTATGGGTGAATGGCAGGCAGCAAATATGCCTGTTTCAAAAAGCAAAAGATAAGTTGTCGGCGGCAGTTATGATTTAAGCTGCACTCAATCCACAGGATAGTGCAGTAATAAAGTCATCATTGTTTGGCATACTGATCCTACGGTCGCTAAGGGCTTAATGTAAGTTTTTAGACTGGTTCGATCGATACCCGAATATGGGTACAAGTTGGGATGATACCGAGATCTGATATAGGCCTTGAGTAACATAAGCCCCGAGCCAATTTACGTTCAAATAGTAATTGGCTTTCAAATAATAATTGGCTTTCAACGAAAAGCCGATACAACATTGATAGGATAGGTAGGAAATTATGGCTGAAGTAGCAAACAACGAACAACAAGCCCCACAATTCAACATCCAACGTGTTTACACTAAAGATGTGTCTTTCGAAACGCCTAACAGCCCAGCGGTATTCCAAAAAGAATGGAACCCAGAAGTTAAGTTAGATTTAGACACGCGCAGCGCTAAATTAGCTGATGATGTGTATGAAGTTGTCCTGTCTTTAACTGTGACTGCACAAAACGGTGGCGATACCGCTTTCCTATGTGAAGTACAACAAGCCGGTATCTTCTCTATCACTGGTCTGACTGAGCCACAACTGGCGCATTCATTAGGTGCATACTGCCCTAACATCCTATTCCCATATGCTCGCGAAACCGTGGGCAGCTTAGTTGGTCGTGGTACTTTCCCACAACTGAACTTAGCACCTGTTAACTTCGACGCGCTGTTTGCCCAATACGTGCAACAACGTCAAGCTGCTGCGACTGCACCAGCTGCCGAAGAAGCTAACGCTTAATTACATGAAAAACTCTGCCGATATCACGGTATTAGGGGCGGGCTCTTATGGCTCCGCCCTTGCCATTTCTTTAGCCAGCAACGGTCATAAGACCTTGTTATGGGGACACGATCCTGCCCACATGCAAACGCTCGCTCAAGACAAGTGCAACCAAGCTTTTTTGCCTGGTATTGCGTTTCCTGATTGTTTACAGATCGAAGCCGATTTAGCCAAGGCCTTAGCCGCCAGCAACAATGTGTTAGTGGTCGTGCCAAGCCATGTGTTTGGTACTGTGCTTGAGCAAGCTAAACCGTTACTCCGTAGCGATGCGCGTATCGTATGGGCAACGAAAGGGCTCGAACCTGAAACCGGACGTTTGCTGCAAGATGTGGCCCGTGATGTGTTAGGTGAGCAATATCCGCTGGCGGTGTTATCTGGGCCGACCTTCGCGAAAGAACTCGCCATGGGTTTACCTACGGCCATTTCGGTCGCGGGCACTTGTCCTAAATTCACCAACGATCTCGTCGAGCTGTTACACAGCCCTAAACGTTTGCGGGTTTACGCCAATGACGACTTTACCGGACTGCAACTGGGCGGCGCGGTAAAGAACGTGATCGCGATTGGCGCGGGCATGTCCGACGGTATCGGCTTTGGTGCGAATGCCAGAACAGCCTTGATTACCCGTGGTTTAGTCGAATTGACGCGTTTAGGCGAAGCCTTAGGTGCCAATGCGGCCACCTTTATGGGCATGGCGGGGTTAGGCGACTTAGTATTGACCTGTACCGACAACCAATCCCGTAACCGTCGTTTCGGTTTAGCCTTAGGTAAAGGCTGTGATGTGATGACGGCACAGGCTGAAATCGGCCAAGTGGTTGAAGGTTATCGCAATACCAAGGAAGTGTTTACGCTTGCGAAACGCCTTGGGGTTGAAATGCCAATCACTGAGCAGATTTACCAAGTCTTGTACCAAGGTAAATCGCCCGTCGATGCTGCGAAAGAATTGCTCAGCAGAGAAAAGAAATCAGAAACGCCGGCGCAATAAACCGCGAGCCGTGATGATGCTGAATAAAGGAAAGGGTGCTAAAATAGCGCCCTTTTTTGTGCCTAACGTTTGAGCTTATCTTTGCTCCGTTTAGCGGTTACTGACTTGCTTGCTAAAGGTTCGTGAGTCAGCAAACTGCCTGTTGGCAGCCAATACCAATCAATTTATCTGTGTGGAGTAAGAGCGTGAAACATCATGATGTCATTATTATCGGAGCCGGCGCCGCGGGATTAATGTGTGCAGCGACAGCGGGTTACCGAGGCCGTGATGTACTCGTACTTGATAATGCTAAGCAAGCGGGGCGTAAAATTCTTATTAGCGGTGGTGGCCGTTGTAACTTCACTAACCTTAAAGTTGAGCCCGCTAATTTCCTCTGTGGTAATCCCCACTTTGTTAAATCGGCACTCGCGCGTTATCCGTCGCAGCAGTTTATTGAAATGGTCGAGCGTCACGGCATTGAATACCATGAACGCGATCACGGCCAACTGTTTTGCAATGACTCGGCCAAAGAGATAGTCACTATGCTATTGACCGAGTGTGAATGGGCGGGCGTGACGATTAAGCTGCGCACCGATATTCTGGCCGTTAAAAAGACCGAGGCAGGGCGCTTTGAGCTCAATACTTCTAACGGCGAACTGAGCTGCGACTCACTGGTTATCGCCACGGGTGGCTTATCCATGCCTAAACTCGGCGCCACGCCTTACGGCTATCAACTGGCCGAGCAGTTTGGCCTAAAAGTATTGCCAACTCACGCTGGTCTGGTGCCTTTTACATGGCACAGTGAAGATAAAATTCGTTTCGAACCCTTGTCGGGCATTGCTGTACCGAGCCGCATTACCGCCAAAGATGGCACTGCATTTAGCGAAGCGCTGCTATTCACTCACCGTGGCTTATCTGGCCCTGCAATTTTGCAGATTTCCAACTATTGGAAAGCGGGCGAAACCATAGAAATCGATCTCTTGCCGAATATGGATTTGGCGCAATTGCTAGAGCAACAATTCTCCGCGCACCCTAAGCAAAGCCTGCGTAACACCCTCAGCCAGTGGTTACCTAAACGGCTGGTTGAAGTGCTATTCGATGAAGCTTTGTTGAACAAAGCCTTAAATCAGCTAGTTCACGCCGAGCGCGCAAAACTTGTGGATGATCTCCACCGCTGGACAGTATTGATGAACGGTACTGAAGGCTACCGCACCGCCGAAGTGACATTAGGTGGCGTCGATAGTCATGAGTTGTCATCCAAAACCATGGAAGCCAGCAAAGTCGCAGGACTCTACTTTATCGGTGAAGTCATGGACGTAAGTGGTTGGTTAGGCGGGTTTAATTTTCAATGGGCCTGGGCATCTGGCGTGGCTGCAGGACAAGCGGTTTAGTCTCTAACTTGCAAGAGTAATGAGTTTAAAACTCTGACTGTTTGAACTCATCAAAGCCAATCTTCTGGCCAACTCAAAAGCCAGATAACGTTGTCGTTAGGTGTGCAGGATGAATTGCCACTGTTCCCTTAGTGACACGCCGTGAATGTGTCCATATAGGCTCGACGGCGTCATCCATGTCGCCAACGGTCACTGTTTCAACAATTGCAATCTTAGCAACTGTTGAACTGATAATTTACTTAAAAAACATAGTTATCAGTGTTGATTAAAAGCTATCTACCCCACCGAAGCATGGAAAGCGGTTGATATTTAGCCCCACTTGAAATGTAGTGTTCTTGTGTATGGGTCAGCTTTGAACGCAAAATCATTACTGTCAATGAAGCCCATTTGATCATTGCTTACTCGTTCACCATTCAACATGAACGTCCAGTAGTAGAGATCGTAAAGGTCGAGATATGTTCCCGCTTCCGTCTCGGTGCTTTGCAGCACAAGTGCTCCTGTTTTAGCATCTCGATAATATACCTCTATTGTATCTTCCTGCACTAGAGTAGCTTCAATGGTCATTGTTTTAGTGGAGAGCAATAATTTCGTCTCGCCGACCTTCATGCCGTCAGAAGCTGTGGCCTTTGTCTTAGCCTCCAAGGTTTCTATGGCTTCTATAGCTTTCCGGTTTTCGCGCTCAATTATTTCATCAGCCCTTGCTTTGTAATCTCGGAACAAGGAATGAACCTCATCACGCGTCTTCACGAGGAATGTGGATGCAAGTGACAAACATATTGATGTATAACCTTCCTCTACTGGCGTAGGCAATCCTCTGCCGCGCTCCTCACCGATGCGAAAGAACGACATCGGCAACGCATGGACGTGAGATGAAAGAAGAACGTACAACCACCTAAATAGGACCTTCTCAATTCCAGCCTTCTCAGCTATGTCCTCAAGCGGAAAAAGATAAGCTGATTGCCCATGCAAAGCAGTTTTCTTCTTTTTCTCTGGCAAGGTTTCAAAGAATGGGTTCGCCTTTATTCGCTCACGTATTTCGTCGGCCACCTGCGACAACTTTTCTACTTCTTCATTGCTTTCACTCGCAGTGAACATGCGAATACGAGAGGTGCAGTCGTGGAGATTAAATATATTCCAACGACACTCCCATTCTTTTTCATCACATTCTTCAGTGCACAAATAGTAAAACGCGATCCTAAGCTCTAGCATAGTTCGAGTAATTCCAGCAGCAGAAGCGTAATCCCAGTGCTCAATTTTTTTATCCACCCAAGGAGTGAAGGGCATGATTTGAGCAAGAGTCACTCCCTTGGTCACAAGTGCCGTGAATAAGACTGATGAATAGTAGTGTTTGGCACTTGGGGATGCTATCCCACTATAGCTCCGTGACACGTACATACACTCTCGAACAACATTGTCCAACATATCGACAATGCGCATATAGTCATCGCTTGGCTCGTCACCTAGGGAGGATAAATTAACTATCTCATCGTGTGTTAGGGCTGTTGGTGTTTCGTCTGTCACTTAAGTTACTCCTAGTATTAGAAATATCTTCTGGTACTTTCGATATCACAGCATGTACTCGTCTGGTTAACAACATCTGTTATTCGGGGATTTTTACCTTATGCCATTTTTTGTGGGCGATTATTGAATTTGTTGTGCCACCAATCAATCCTTACCCAATCGCCAATTTGGTTTCTGCGTAGCGCAGTTTCTTGGTCCTTGGGCTGGCGAGGAAGTAGGCGAGTACGAGTGGGCCTAGGCGACCCATGAACATTATAAAAATGATGATGGCTTGGCCTAGAGTGGTTAAGTTGCCGGTTAAACCGCGGGACAAACCGACTGTGCCCAGTGCCGATACGGCCTCAAAGACGATATCAATTAACGGTGCGTTTTCACTTAATACCAGTGCGAAGATGGCTAGCCAAGTGACGCCAATGGAGATCATGGTCAGCGCCAAGGCTTTGCTGACAGTGTCTTTGGGGATCTCGCGCTTAAACACATAAATGGCTTCGTCGCGGCGTAAATAGCCATAAGTGGCCAAGATGAGCACCATAAAGGTGACCACCTTAATGCCACTGGCAGTGCTTAGGGAGCCGCCGCCGATAAACATCAATACCAGCATGAGTAGCGTTGTACCATCTTCGAGTTGGTCAATTGCTAGTGTATTAAAGCCTGCGGTACGCGGTGTAACGGCTTGAAACCATGAGGCTAACCATTTACCGAGTTCGCTTAAGGGCGCCAAGGTATTGGGGTTGTTGTACTCAATAAAGTAAATCGCAATTACGGCGACGGCGTTGATAATTATAGTGCCTGTGATCATCATACGACTGTAAACGCTGAGTTTTGACCAACGTTTGTTCCTACGAAGATCTATCCACACCGAGAATCCAAGGCCACCTATGATGAGCAGGCCCGTGATGGTGAGATTTATGACAGGATCGGCAACATAGGGCATTAGGCTGTCGGCACTGAGGGCAAAACCTGCGTTGTTAAAAGCGCTGATGGTGTAGAAAAAACCGTGGAATAAGCTGGTTTGCCAGCCGAGTTCCTGACTCCAGTACACGGAAAGAATGGCCATGCCTACGGCTTCAACCAATAAGGAAAACACTAACACTGATTTTGCCGTTGACACTAGAGTAGATGTATCTGTTTGATTAAAAGCCTCTTTTGCGACTGTTTGGTGTAAAAAACCAATTCTGCCGCCAATGGCGATCAAGGTGACAATGGCAAAGGTCATCAGCCCAAGTCCACCGCATTGAATTAACAGCGCTATGACGATTTGCCCAAAGGGCGTAAAAACAGTGCCAGTATCGACAACAACCAGCCCTGTAACTGTTACTGCCGAGGTGGCCGTGAACAGACTTTGTAGCCACGTAATAGACGATTCGGTTGCTATGGGCAGTTTGAGTAAGCAAGTGCCTAAGATGATCAACAATGCAAAGCTCACGCTTAGGATGAAGGGCGGTGCGCCTAACAGCTTTTTAGTCGACTTGGGTTTATGCTCAATCGCCATGATGGAGGGATGCCATTGAACCAAGTTACACCAACCTTGGCGCTAGGTATTTGAGCTCAGTACGGCTACCGCAGAGCAGTAAGGCGTCATTCGTTTGCAGGATAAATTGACTATCAATTTTGCTGAAAACCGTCAGATCCCGCTTAACCATAATGGCGGCGACTTTGCCTTTAGGATTGCGTATCACATTGCTTTTTGCATCATCTTTAACATCATCCTGTGCAGCGCCGAGTAGTTGGCTGACAGTAGTTTGATCAAGGTGAGGCTTGATATGGATTTCGACTACATAGAGACCATCACCAATCGGCAGGAAATTGTTCACCATAGGATAGTTGAGTGACTGGGCGACACGTATGCCCATTTCTTCCTCTGGATGTATGATGCGGGCGACGCCGAGTTTAGAGACGATAGTGTGATGGGCTTTAGTGCTGGCCTTGACCCAAATGACTTCTACTCCCAGATTTTTCAGTGCCAAGGTGCACAGCAAACTTGATTGCATATCTTCGCCAATTGCGACCAGAACGGCTTCACTGTTTGCGAGGTCTAGCTCACGTAGTGCGGCTTCGTCGGAACAATCACAAATAACCGCTTCGGTTAAGTCTTCTACGTATTTTTCCACCATTTTAGGGTCACTATCCACGCCAGTGACCGTGTGGCCTAAGTGGATCAATTCTAGGCTAGCGGCGACACCAAATCGCCCTAAGCCAATAACGGTAAAATGTGCCATTAAAATATCCTTTTCTATTTTATAACAAATGCTTATCTATTGTTTGTTAAGCGATAACCTAGGCCCGCTTCTGTCTTAATGAGCTGCTGTCATTGAGTTTTTTACGTAACTGACTGACTAAGATCCGCAGATAATGACTGTCTTCTTGATGGGTTTTACCCCAAATATCCCGTAGTAACTCAGTTTGTTTAACGAGCTGACCAGGGTGAGACATTAAGGTCTCCATCAGGGCAAACTCCTTTTTGGTTAAGGCGATTTCTTGCTGATCGAGCCAAAGCTGGTGGGTACTTTTTTGCAACTTAAGTGCGCCAAACTGCAGTAAATCACTTAATGGCGGTTCATCGACTAAATCGCGGACTAAAACCTTGATGCGCGCGATTAACTCCCTGATCCCAAATGGCTTGCTGAGATAGTCATTGGCGCCTGCTTCCAAAAGACGAATTTTTTCTTCCTCTTGATCGCGGGCGGTTAAGATAAGCACCGGCACTTTGTCACTCTGACGTAGGGTTTGCAGCAAGCTGATGCCATCACCATCGGGTAGTCCAAGATCGAGCACTAACACGTGTGGCTGCTGCGCATGATATTGCGCTAGGGCTGACGCAATCGAGGCGGCGCCATGATATTCGAATCCTTCCGCTTCTAACGATATCCGCATAAAAGTGTGGATTTGCGCTTCGTCATCGACGACCAGCACCTTATAAGCCATTTATTCCTCTCCCTTTTTTATCGGCAATGCGATACGAATAAGGCTGCCATGAGCGACAGGTTCGGCGCTGATCTGGCCACCATGGGCGGTAATTATGCCCTTAGCAACAGCAAGCCCAAGGCCCGAGCCGCTATCGGTTGAGGGATGCTGGCGATAAAAGAGTTCAAAAATTGCCTGCGCCTGAGCGGGTTCTATGCCAAGACCCTCATCTTGGATATCTAACAGTAACGCATCGCCCTGCTGATACGCCTTTACTATGACTTGCTTATCAGAAGGCGAATAGCGCAGCGCATTATCCAATACATTAAAAATAGCTTGCTCAATCAATGAGCTGCAGATCATCAGTGACGGTAGATCGGCCTCACTCTTGATGATAATGCGCGGCTGCGTGGCTGGAAAACGGGCAATAGCTTGATGCAATACATTCATTATTGCGTCTTCACTCAAGCTAAACTTGAGGGCGCCGTGTTGTAACTTAGTGGCTTGCAGCAGGTTTTCGATATATTGGTGCAGGCGATGGCTTTCGGCGGCCGCGCTATCAATCAGCTCATCCTTTTGGTCTGGGCTGAGCTTAGGCATGTATTCCTTTAAGGTGGTGAGCGTGCCTATGATAGTGGCGAGTGGGGTGCGTAAATCGTGGGAAACCGACAGCAAAATACTGTTGCGTAACTGAGCTTGTTCGAGAGCATCTTGCTGACGTCGATAGTGTTCGGCTAATTTGCTGGTGGTGAGGGCGACAAGCAGAAACACACTGAGATTGAGAATGTCCTCAAGATTAAACATCTGTAGTGAATAACGTGGTGTGGTAAATAGAAAATTAAAGCTGGTCGCCTCAAACACTGCTGCAAAATAGGCCAAGTTGGCGTTGCATTGTAGGGCTACGGCCACTACGGCCAATTGTAAAATCAGCAGTACGGCGATAGTCGAGTTTGAAAAGTGATCGATAAAGGCGCTGCTGAAAATGGCCGTCACTAGCACTATGAAGGTAAATAAAGTCGGGTGCGAGCGCCAGTATTGTGTCATGGGAGCCGCTATGGATGAAGTCATGAATAGAAAGACGCATATAAAGAAAGTGCCTGTACTTTAGCAAAGGCATTTTAAGATAGCGCGTAAAAATGTCGTAAAATTTGTAACCTTGTGAGTGGTTTAGCTTGCACTTAGCTTAGGCAAATCGAGCTTGTTCACATCACACTTTGGGTGAATGATAAGGCTTACCGCATACACTTATGTTGTAAGCCTTAACCCTGGCGCAGGCCATTACGTAAGATGCCAAAGCGCTTATCCACCACTAACCCAGAGTTATTGACCTGCCTGTCATTGAGTTGTCCGTCATTGAGTTAAGCATCACCAAGGTATTGGTGGGGGCACTAAGCGTTTGCCACTATAGCCAGTAACAGCGGCGAAGCGGGGATCTTCGGCTTCCCAATCTGTCTGTGCTTTGACTATTTCATCTTTGCTATGGCCGACAAAGTTCCACCAAATGCTGACAGGCTCAGCCAGTGGCGCACCACCAATCAGCAGTATTCGACAACCCGCCTCGAGTTTTATGGTAATGGTTTCGCGTAGCATGCCAAGGTAGGCGAGGTGGTTATTATCAAAACTGTCATCCTCGATTTGGAAGCGGCCTTCCAGTGGCATGAGGGCATATTCGAAACTAGGGTCGAGATTCAGAGTGAGTTCAGCGTCATGGGCGGCAAACAGATCGATAGCAACGATAGGTGAGAAGTGTAATGTGGGCGCCTGTTTATGATGCCAACTGCCAATCAGTAGGGTGAATTCGACGCCTGACTCGTGCCAAGTCGGCAGCTCTGGGTAGTGATCGAATCTCGGAGTGGTATCTTTGTGTTCCAGTGGTAAGGCTATCCATAGTTGGGCTGCGTGCATAGTGTGATGACCCGCTATCGACTCTTCGGTGTGGGCTATGCCGTGTCCGGCTGTCATCAGGTTAACTTGTTTTGGGCGGATCACTTGAGCACTGCCGAGGCTGTCCCTGTGCATGATTTCGCCTTCGAGCATCCAAGTAAAGGTTTGCAATCCAATGTGTGGATGTTGGCCGACGTTTAACTGCGGGCCGTCGGTGATTGGGCCAATATGGTCGAGAAAGCACCAAGGGCCGATAAGGCGGCGCTCTTTTTGTGGAATAGCCCGTGCGACAGGTATGCCGCCGACATCACTGATTTTAGGGGCTATCCGTTGAGCTTGAATGCGGCCATTTTCAATAGGACATTCCTTAGGGCCACCATAAAACTGTGCTTGTAGTTCACTCATGTTCGCTCCTTATTCCATTACTAGGGCATGCTCAGTTCAGTTTGGCTCGGTTCAGCGCAGCTAAGTGTGAACCTAGAATCTCGCATGGGGGTGATCTCATATTGCATTCGAGCCGAAGGTTTTAGCTTCGGGTATTCCAGTCGATTTTGCAAATTGTGGCAGTGACCTGATAGAGGGCAATTGCACTTTTTAGTGGTTAACTTAACGTGTTTTAGGATCTTCAAATTGTCCTTCGATACACTTTGATAGCCTAATTCAAGTACGAATGTGTGACTGAGCCCGCGTGAATGGGACTTTTATCTGTCCTTTACTTTAGCAAGCCTGTATTTATGTGGGCATTAGCGTTTGATGTTTTACTCGAGCCTAAATACGAGTGTTTGACAAGTTTGGGGCTCGGTGATTTTTATCATCCATGTCTTACGTTGGATCTGCAAAATCGAGTCTATCTTTTATGGGAGCTTGTGTTGGCGGCAAAGCCTGTCTTCACCCTAATCCATTCAGCGTACAGGCTTAACACTCATAAATATATCATTGGTAAATATAACGTTGGGCTGTGATTCAGCGTGATAGATCAAGGGGAAAGCGTGCTCGAAAATCAAATGATGTTACTGGCGGTATTTGAACGGGCGGCCTTGATGCTGATGACCTTGTTCTTTTTAACCCGCACTCGACCGTTCCAGCGTTTATTCCAAAAGCGTAATCACACCCCCGCAGAGCTGGTCTCTGTGGCGGCGATATTTTGCTTATTTGCGGTGTTCAGTACTTATACCGGTATTGAGGTTGAAGGCGCGCTGGTTAACGTGCGGATTATTGCGATTATTTCCGGCGGGATTTTATTTGGCCCTTGGGTCGGCATTCCCGCGGGCGTGTTGTCGGGGCTGCATAGATATCTGATTGATATGGATGGCGATACTTCTATCCCGTGTTTAATCGCCAGCATTATTGCCGGTCTAATGGCTACCTGGATTTACTACAAATGCCCCAAATCTAAGTTATGGATTTATGGCATTGTGGCTGGCATGTTGTGTGAAACACTGACCATGTTGTTGATTTGGCTGCTGACAGAGCCGCACCAGGTGGGTGTAGAGATTGTGAGTCACATTGCCTATCCCATGATTGCGGGCACTGTGTGTATCGGACTGATTATCAAGCTAGTGCAAGACCTCGACGATGAGAAAGAGCTCATTGCCGCCAAGCAGGCCAAGCTCGCGCTGGATATTGCCAACAAAACCTTACCTTTCTTCCGCAAAATTGATCGTCATGCGTTAGAGCAAGTGTGCGGTGTGATCCGTAATGAAATCCACGCCGATGCCGTGGCCATTACCGATACTCGCGATGTATTAGCCTATATGGGCGTTGGCAAAGATTACTACGAGGTCGATGGTCATCAAGCGATTAGCGAAATGACTCAAAGGGCGATAGAGCAAGATCAAAACATTATTAACAATGACTTACGCCAATATCATTTATCGGATTTTCATTCGGTCATCATAATCCCGCTGCGCGAAAACGGCACTGTGAGTGGCACGCTGAAGATTTACTATCGCAATACCTATCGTATCACTAGCTCGTTGCGGGAGATGGCTGTGGGTTTGTCGCAGCTGATTTCGACCCAGATGGAAGTGTCGCGTATCGAGCAACTGCAAGAGATGACCCGCAAGGCGGAGTTTACGGCGTTGCAGAGCAAGATTAATCCACATTTTTTATTTAATGCCCTCAATGCGATTTCTTCTTTGATCCGTATTCGGCCACAGCAGGCGCGACAGTTGATTGCTAATCTGGCCGATTATCTGCGCTATAACTTGGCTAAAGGCGATGAGCTGATTGATATCCAAGAAGAAGTGAAGCAAGTCCGTGATTATGTGGCGATCGAGCAGGCGCGTTTTGGCGACAAGCTTGAAGTGATCTTCGATGTCGACGATGTGCATTTTTGTGTACCTTGCCTCTTGTTACAGCCGCTGGTGGAAAACGCGATTTTGCATGGCATTCAGCCGCGTAGTGCACCGGGCAGAGTGACGATAGAAGTGAAAAAACTCGATGCAGGCATTCGCGTCGCCGTGCGCGATACTGGCTATGGGATCCGCCAAGAGGTGATTGATGGTGTAGCTGCTGGCCGTGTAGAAAGCAGCAGTATCGGGCTGATGAATGTGCACCAGAGAGTGAAGTTATTGTACGGCGAAGGTTTGCAGCTTAAACGGCTCGAGCCGGGGACTGAAGTCAGTTTTTACTTACCGGAAAATGAGGCGCAAGTATGTTAAAAGCCATCATAGTTGAAGATGAATATCTCGCCCGTGAGGAGCTAGAGTATTTAGTGAAGAGCCACAGTGAGATAGACATAGTGGCTAGCTTCGAGGATGGCTTAGAGGCCTTTAAATATTTGCAGGATCACGAGGTCGATGTGGTGTTTTTGGATATCCAAATACCGTCCATTGATGGCCTCTTGTTGGCGAAGAATCTGCATAAATCGACCCATCCTCCCCATGTGGTGTTTGTTACTGCCTATAAAGAATTTGCAGTAGAAGCATTTGAGCTCGAAGCTTTCGATTATATTCTCAAGCCCTACAATGAACCGCGGATCATCAGCTTATTGCAGAAGATTGAACAGGTGGGACGACAAGCACCAAAGCCGCAACATGAGGCCGCGAGCAACACCAGTCGAACCGTGAATTTAGTCAAAGGTGAGCGGATTATCGTCACGCCCTGCGAGCAAATTTATTATGCCGAGGCCGATGAAAAACTCACTTATGTGTACACCCGCTCCGACCGTTATGTGATGCAGATGACCATCAGTGAGTTTGTCAGCCGTTTGCCTGCTGAAGGCTTTTTCCGCTGTCACCGTTCCTATTGCGTCAATATCAACAAGATCCGCGAAATCGTGCCTTGGTTCAATAGTACTTACCTGATCCGCTTGCATGATTTGTCGTTCGAGGTGCCCGTTAGCCGTAGTAATATTAAGGCTTTTCGACAGCTGATGAGGCTGTAATTGTCATTCATTCCTGCAGATCTGTATTTCATGCCTTAATTGATCGGCGCGAATCGCATCTCTCTTATAGTGGACTCAATTCCTGATCCCCTAAAGCGAGATGCATCATGACTAAAGAGATGAACCGTACTCGGTACCTGACCTTAGTTGGTACTATTATCACCCAGTTTGCACTCGGCTCAGTTTACACTTGGAGCCTGTTCAATGCGCAGTTGGCCGTTAAGCTCGACGAACCCGTCAGCCAAGTGGCATTTGTGTTTGGTTTGCTGAGTTTGTCTTTGGCCGTGGCATCTTCCATGGCGGGCAAATTACAGGAACGTTTTGGCGTACGTAATGTCACCTTAGGCGCAGGCCTGTTACTCGGCGTTGGATTCTTACTCACTGCCCAAGCCAGTAACTTGATGATGCTTTACCTGTGCGCAGGGATTTTAGTGGGCTTTGCCGATGGCACTGGCTACTTGATGACCTTGTCTAACTGCGTGAAGTGGTTCCCCGAACGCAAAGGGCTGATTTCGGCGTTAGCGATTGGCGCTTATGGTCTAGGTAGCCTCGGATTTAAATACATTAACGTGCTGTTACTCGAAAACACTGGCCTTGAAACCACCTTCCAACTGTGGGGCCTGATCGCCATGGCGCTGGTGTTATGTGGCGGTATGTTGATGAAAGATGCGCCTGCACAATCAGCCGCAAGTCAGCAGGCCGAAAGCCGCGACTTCACCCTCGCAGAAGCCATGCGTAAGCCGCAATACTGGATGCTGGCGCTGATGTTCCTGTCTGCCTGTATGAGTGGTTTGTATGTGATTGGTGTGGCTAAAGATATCGGCGAGAAGATGGTCGACTTGCCTGTACTGGTCGCCGCCAATGCTGTTGCTGTGATTGCTATGGCGAACCTCAGTGGTCGTTTAGTGCTGGGTATTCTGTCGGACAAAATCCCCCGCATTCGGGTTATTTCGCTGGCGCAGATCATCACCTTAGTCGGTATGGTGTTACTGTTGTTCATTCCTTTGAATGCTAACCTGTTCTTCGTCGCGGTCGCCTGCGTTGCCTTTAGCTTTGGTGGCACTATTACTGTCTATCCATCACTGGTGAGCGACTTCTTCGGCCTGAATAACCTGACTAAAAACTATGGCGTTATCTACTTAGGTTTCGGTATCGGCAGTATTATCGGTTCGATTGTCGCCTCGTTATTTGGTGGATTTATTGCAACCTTTAACGTGATTTTAGTGCTACTGGTGGTGGCGTTAGTCATGTCATTAACCATTCGTATGCCAGAGCCCAAAATTCCTGCGTCAGCTAAGAGAGTGACTAAGAGTACATCTCGCTTAGTGAATATGACGGCTGAATCTGCATAGGCGCAAGCTAAGCTTTTCTTCTTTAGCCAAAAGCTAACATAAAAAATCCGCAGCCAAATGGCTGCGGATTTTTTACTGTTTATCCCGTATTTTATGGGCGAGGTTGTTACTCACGTTTAGGCTCGCTGACTTATCTATGTGATTACACTTTTGATGTTAGCTCAGTGCAGCCTCTTTTTTATCACACCAACAACAGGTAACTTGATAGCCTTAAAGCGTTATTCAGGATGTGTTGATGTTAACGGACCCTCTTTTTTGGTTGGTGGCGATACCTGCAGTATTGATTACTGGGATTTCTAAATCAGGTTTTGCGGGTGGCGTGGGCGGATTAACTGTCCCGCTATTGGCGCTGGCCATTAGCCCTGCTACAGCGGCAGCAGTCATGTTACCACTGCTGATTTATATGGATTTTTTAAGTGTACGATCATGGTGGGGGCAACATAATCCGCGTCATTTATGGATACTATTGCCCGCGGCGGTTGTGGGGATTTTTATCGCTTATCTGTTGTTCGATCGATTAAACGAAGATTACTTACGGGTGATTCTAGGCTGTGTGTCCTTAGGTTTTGGTTTGTATGGTTTGATCCTTGGGGATAAAACTCAAGCATCACCTTCACCTCTGGTTGGGCGCTTGTGTGGCTTAACCGCCGGATTTACGAGCTTTGTTGCCCATGCGGGCGGGCCGCCACTCAACGCTTATTTGTTGCCGCTGCGTTTGGCTAAGGCAGAATTTTTAGCCACTGCCGTGGTGTTTTTTGCTGTGGTAAATCTGGTCAAGCTTATCCCCTACAGTTTGCTTGGGCAGATTAACCAAGAGAATATTTTAGTTTCTCTGTTACTGGTGCCGCTGGCATGGCTAGGGGTAAAGCTAGGTTTGTTTATTCAAGATAAAATTAACGACAGGTTATTTAAGCGCATCATCTTGATTTTAATGGTGCTGGTGGGCGTGCGTTTATTGTGGACGGCGTTATAGTTTTAAGCTTTGGGTTACATTAGTCTGCTAGAGTGCGCGGGTGTTGGGGCATTTTGATCCCCAGCCGCCCTGAATTTACCTGATAAAAACTCAAAATTACGTTACTGTGAAATCTGCCTGCAATGAGTTTGAAGCTATGAAACGATTACTGATAGTTATCTTAGCCTTAGGCCTTGGCGCTTGTGCTAGCGCGCCAGAACCTAAGCCTGTGGTAAAGCAAGTTGAACCCGCCACGGTTTGGAACGATAGCAATATCTCCGAACTGCATTCTGAGTGGCGCGGTGTGCCCTATCGTTTAGGCGGTGGCACTAAGCGGGGCATAGATTGCTCGGCCTTTGTGTCGGTCGCCTATCAGAAGATGTTGGGTATGACACTGCCGCGCACGGTTGAAGAACAGCAAGCCCTAGGGAAACCTGTGCCGAGAAATCAACTGCGCAAGGGCGACTTGGTATTTTTCAAGACAGGTTGGAGCACACACCATGTCGGCATTTATGTGGGAGACGATAATTTTCTCCATGTTTCCACTAGCCAAGGGGTGAAGATTTCGAGCCTGCATAACAGTTATTGGGCGTCTAAGTATTGGAATGCACGGCGAATTTAGCACATCTTCTTTATGCACTTTCTTTTTGCACTTGGGCTGATGAGTTAGCGGAGACAATATGTCCTTAGAGCCTGCGTTATCCCAGAGTGACCCTTTACCTACTTCTGTTTTCCTCGCCATTTTCTCCGCCGTATTCTTGCCCATGTTTTTGGCCGCGGTTGATCAAACCTTACTCGCGACGGCGACGCCAGCCATAGTTGAAGATCTTGGCGGTCTGCGCCAAGCCTCGTGGATCACTATCGGCTATATGCTGGCGATGGCTGCTTCTGTGCCGATTTATGGCTGGTTAGGAGATAACTTCGGTCGCGCGAAAATCCTGATGATCGCCTTAGTGATTTTTGCACTGGGCTCTATCGTTTCGGCGAGTGCAGGCACTATGGACCACATGATCGCCGGACGTATCTTGCAGGGCATGGGCGGTGGCGGTTTGATGAGTTTGTCCCAATCCTTAATTGGTGAGTTAGTGCCCATTCGGCAGCGGGCGCGTTTCCAAGGCTATTTTGCCGCTATGTTTACCCTCGCGAGTGTCGGCGGCCCTGTGATTGGCGGGATTGTGGTGCATGCCTATTCGTGGCATTGGCTGTTTTGGGCGAATATTCCACTGGCTATGCTGGCCGTATGGCGGCTCAATGGCTTACATAAGCGCAGCGTTAAACCCGTTCGCCAAGGCAAGTTTGATTTAGTGGGCGTGGTCTTGTTTCCGGCTATTATCACCGCGCTGTTGTATTGGTTATCTATGGCGGGGCAAGAGTTTGCTTGGCTTTCTGCGACCAGCTTAGGTTTTGCCGTCTTTGTGGTAGTTGGCATTTTAGGCTTGTTATTGTGGGAACGGCGATTGGCGAGTCCGTTTCTGCCGTTAGATTTACTGGCGAAGAAGGCCGTGTATATGCCACTGCTAACGGCGGCGCTGTTTGCGGCCTGTTTGTTTGCGATGATCTTCTTCCTGCCGATTTATCTGCAGGTGGGCTTACATACTAATCCCGCTAAAACTGGTTTACTGCTCTTGCCTATGACCTTCGGTATCGTCACTGGCTCGACGATAGCAGGCCGACTGTTAAGCAAAGATGTGGCGCCTAAGTGGTTACCGACCTTTGGCATGAGCTTAGCTTTTATCGGCTTGTTATTGATTAGTTTTGTTCCGCCCAATGCCAATGTGATCGGCGGCTTAGGTGTATTGGTCGGAATAGGGCTAGGGACTGTGATGCCGAGTGTGCAGCTCGTGGTGCAGAGCGTGTCGGGCAAGGCGCGACTCAGCCAGATCACGGCTATGGTGTCGCTATGTCGTTCTATGGGCGCCGCTATCGGCACTGCGTTATTTAGTGTGCTGCTTTATAGTCTGCTGCCACTCAAGGGTTCAGAGCTTGGCATCGCCACCATTAAAACTCTGCCGACAGAGGTGGTGCATCACGCCTTCCAATATGGATTTATGGCCGCTGCGGGTGTGGCATTGTGCGCCGCGATAGTCGGTTTTTTATCCCCTGCGACGGCATTAAAAGATCATGATAGCGAAACTGCGCAGTAAGCCTAGATTTGCAGGTGCACGACCCATTTAAGCCGTGTACTATTTGCGCTGAGCCGTATTTTTGTGGCCTTATTCGATTCCAGGACATAAGCATGACAATAACAAAACACTGGACCCTAAAGAGCATAGCCAACGAGTTGGGTGTCTCTAATGCCACTGTGTCTAACGCGTTTAATCGCCCCGATCAATTATCGGAAAAACGTCGTAATGAAATTTTAGCGGCTTGCACTAAGTTGGGTTATTTCGGACCAAATAAAGCGGCTCAATCCTTACGTAAGGGCAAGTTCGATACTGTCGCCTTGGTATTGTCGGACAGCGTGGAATACATGGTGTCCGATCCCGTCGCCAGTAAATTTATGAAGGGCGTGGCCTCTGTCTTGGAGCAAGAAAAGCTCAATTTGCTGCTGTTTTCGGGCAGCTCAGACAGTGTGAATGCGGTGGCTGACTTTGTGGATGGTTTTATCTGTTATGGTCGCCCGCGCAATGCCCTGTTAGCCGAGCAGTTAAAGCAGGTAAAGAAAAAGGTCGTCACCGTCGATTTTGATATCCACCGCAATGCATCAGTGAGCATAGACAATAAGTTAGCCGCCTATGAAGTGGCAAAACTGGCATTGCAATCGCCCGCAGACAATGTCGCCATTTTAGGGTTACGTTTGCTCGATACCCACTTAACTTGCCGCGTGTATGATTTAAATTTGTTAGAAATCGATACCTCTGTTGCCCATCAAAGATTACAGGGTTACTTGCAAGCGATTGAAGAAGTGGGCGTTGTTCTGGGGCCGGACCGCATTTGGAATATCCCCGAGAGCAATGCCGACTATGCGGCGATAGCGGCAAAAGAAGCGCTGAACTCGACTCCGCGGCCGAATGTATTTTTATGTATGAGTGACTTAATCGCCTTGAGTGTGCTCGGTGAGGCGCAGGCCATGGGGCTGAGTGTTCCCGAAGATGTGCGAGTCGTGGGCTTTGATGGCATAGATGAAGGCACACGTTCAAATCCGCCGTTAACGACCGTCTATCAATACTCTGAGCAGAAGGGCCGAAAAGCGGCGCAAATGTTTGTCAGTGATGCCGTGCATGCGGAAGTTTTGGGCTATGAATTACGCCTCGGTAAGAGCTGCTAATCGCTACATCTTTTAACTAAAAAAGGCGCATTCAATGCGCCTTTTTGCTATCTAAAAACTATGTCGCTTAGCTTGAACTTAAACCTAAGCTCAAGCCCGAACAGGAACGCAAGCTTATGCTTGAGCCAGCAGTCTTGATAACGACACTTGTGTCTCTTTACCTTGCTTATCTAAAAGGATGATTTGGCCATCTTTATTGGCAAAGTCGAGGGTGAGGCTCGCCTGCGAATCGGCCGCTGTCCAAGACAAGGTTAATGTGCGTTCTGCCGATGCCATTGTAAAGCGGCCATCGAAGGCTGAGCTGCTATTGCGCAGTTTAATCAGCTTCGTTAGCGCCTTAACGACAGGTTTGTGCATGGCTTGCTGCACTTTTTCACGATTCAAATAAGGGCGATTAATATCGCGGCCGACGTGAGTCCGGTTAAGCAGCGCCATATCGTTCGGGATTGCCAGCAGACCCGCGTAATACACCTGCGGAATCCCTGGTGCGAAAAACTGAATCGCCCGCGCCATCAAATAATCGAGGTCATTCTGGCCGAGTGCATCGTAATAGGTGCAGTTGATTTGATACAAATCGACGTTGCTGGCGGCCGCGCCTGTGGCCTGTAGACTCTCGCCCTTGCTATTGCCATGTATGGTTTCAACCAAATTATCGATTTGATTTTCGGTCAATAATCCGCGCAAGCCATCCATAGGGCCGACGTCGATAATGCCGATACCGTCGTGGGTGTCGAGTACGGTAATGCAGTTGCGTGGCGCCATTTCCAGCCAATGGGTCAAGGCTTGGCAATCTTGGCTAAACAGCGTGTGCAAGATGAGCGGTGGCAGGGCGAAGTCGTACACCATGTCGACCCGCTTGGCGATCTCGACCTGAGTCATGTGGTGCGAATGAATTTCGGCCAGCGTTGTCATACCTAACGCATTGGCTTGCTGGGCTAACTTATCCACAAACTCGAAGGACTCTTCAATCATAAAGCAGCTAGTGCCGGGCTTTTTAATCGCATAGCCCGCCGCATCTAAGCGGATCAGATTCACTTTACTGTGGTCGAAACGCGCCAGCACTCGGTTTAAATAATCTTTACCTGCGGTGGAATGAACGTCGATATCGATTTGATTGCGGGTAAAGGTGGTCCAAAACTCTTCGGTCGAGCCATCGGCTAAGGTGTAAGTGCTAAAACAACTTCCCGGACGTGGGCGATAGATAGCGGCTTGATCTTGCTCGCTTAATCCATCAGGGAATACCTTGTCTTTGGTTAAAAATAAATCCCAGTAAGCCGATTGCTTACCGTGCTTGAGTACGTCTTTAAATTCGGGTGACTCGGCGGACATATGATTAACGATAAGGTCTGCCATGATGTCGTAATCATCACCAATGCGTTTAACGTCATCCCAATTGCCTAAGCGTGAATCGACTTGTACATGGTCTATCGGATCGAAGCCCGCATCACTGCCGTCAATGGGAAAATAGAAAGGCAAAAGATGCACGCCGCCGAATAGACCTTGCAACTCGTCATCGAGTAGTGCTTTGAGCTCCTTGAGCCCGGCATTGGTAATTCTGTCGACATAGGTGATCAGTTGCACTTGGTTTTTCATACTTTGCCCACGCTTGAGTTGTCTTTTTAGAGTAAAGGTTTATGGCAATCCTTTAATTGATTGCACAACTAAACTTAATCGATTAAGTTGTATATTTAACCAATATGAAACATTATTCAAGTGGTTTGTTGGATTTTTGAGTTAGTCTCAAGTTTTGGGGGAGGCTGGCTCACTGCTGTACACAAAAGCCGAAACCTTTTCAGCATGCTGTCACTGAGCTGCTGAGAGCGAGTAGGTATAATAACGATAAGGTGAAATGGTATGGTAAGTGATTCAAAAGGTTGCGATAACCGCAATCATACCCGTATTCGGGTACTCACATATTTAATGTTTTTCATGTTCGCTATGACCTCTGATGCCGTGGGCGTCATTATTCCTGAGTTGATATCCCAGTTTGGTTTGTCCATGTCGCAGGCCAGTGCCTTCCATTATATGCCGATGATTTTTATCGCGGTGAGTGGACTGTTTTTAGGCTTCTTGGCGGATAAGATAGGGCGTAAGTTAACAATTCTATTGGGGTTATTGTTATTCGCGCTCGCCTGCTTCATGTTCGCGCTGGGGGAATCGTTTTACTATTTCTTGTTCCTACTCGCCTTTGTCGGCACGGCGATTGGCGTCTTTAAAACCGGCGCGCTGGGGCTTATTGGCGATATCTCGACTTCCTCAAAACAGCATTCGAGCACTATGAATACGGTAGAGGGCTACTTTGGTGTCGGTGCCATGATAGGGCCGGCCATCGTTAGTTATTTACTGATCAGCGGCGTCTCTTGGAAGTATCTGTATTTTGGCGCGGGTTGCTTCTGTTTAGTACTGTGTTGGTTAGCTTATCGGGCGGATTATCCGCAAATCAAACGTTCCTCGACGGATGCCATTAACCTTGCCAGCACCTTTAAGATGATGAAAAACCCTTATGCATTAGGGTTCTCGCTTGCGATAGGTTTATACGTTGCCACCGAAGTGGCGATTTACGTGTGGATGCCGACCTTGCTGCAAAGCTATCAAGGTGATTACACCACACTGGCCGCTTATGCCTTGACGATCTTTTTTACCCTGCGTGCGGGTGGGCGCTTTTTAGGTGGCTGGGTGCTCGATCGCTTCCCATGGCAGCAAGTGATGTTCTGGTTTAGCTTCGCGATAAGTGCTTGTTATCTTGGTTCTATGATCTACGGCATTGAAGCGGCAGTCGTCTTGTTGCCCTTGTCTGGGCTGTTTATGTCCATGATGTATCCCACGCTTAATTCTAAGGGGATTAGCTGTTTCCCCGTGGATCAGCACGGCTCTGTGGCTGGGGTGATTCTGTTTTTTACTGCCGTGTCCGCCGCCGTTGGGCCCTTGTTGATGGGGTTAGTGGGCGATATTTTCGGTCATGTTAAATATGGCTTCTACCTCGCCACTGGTTTTGCCATTTTGTTGTGCTTTCTGAGCGGATTTAATCTCGTTAAAGATCCTGCCCGTCATTTGTTAACTTTCGATGCGCACTAATTTGGGCTGTGACAGAAAATATTTTTCTGTCACATTTATTCAATTAATCAATATGTTGATATGTTACACCCAGAGTGCGAACCAAAATTGTGCAAAAAACACACTTGCTTTTTGTTATTAAGTTGCTAACTTGTTAACTTAATCGATTAAGTTGATTCGAGGTTCAGTTCAATATGACCTTGAGCAATCACTAAGATGGTTCTTCGATTAATCACAATTCGGTAGATGTAGCTATGGGGAGATAGGGCTGCATCTCAAATATGGGTGGGGACATAAAAATGATAAAAAGCACATCACAGAAATTCTTGTTAAGTACATTGGCCGTGTTGGTGAGTTCTCACCTTTGGGCAGCCGACGCACCACAACAGGAAGAAGCCAAGAAAGACGCGTTAGGTTTAGAAAGAATTACCGTGACTGGTGTTGCCCGTGGCACTCGTGTTATGGATTCGAGTGTGTCAGTCAGCAGTGTGTCACTGGCTGAGCTTGAAGTGAGTACGCCGCGTTCATCGGCCGAAGCATTCCGTATTATTCCGGGGATGAAGGTCGAGTCTACTGGCGGTGAAGGTAACGCTAACATAGCTGTGCGTGGTTTACCTGTGGCGTCTGGTGGTGCTAAGTTCCTGCAAATTCAAGAAGATGGTTTGCCAATCCTACAGTTTGGCGATATCGCCTTTGGTAATGCAGACATCTTTTTACGCTTAGATTCAACAGTGCAAACCATTGAATCTATCCGTGGTGGCTCGGCATCGACTGCGGCCAGTAATGCGCCCGGCGGCATTATCAATGTGATCAGTAAAACGGGCACCTCGGATTCGGGCAGTGTTGCTACTACTTTAGGGCTGGATTACGACACTTTCCGTACCGACTTTGAATACGGCACTAGCATCAACGACAGCCTGCGTTTCCATGTGGGCGGTTTTGTGCGTACGGGTGAAGGCCCACGCGACGCTGGCTATAACGCAAACAAAGGCGGCCAGATCAAAGCTAACTTAACCAAAGAATTTGATAAAGGTTATGTTCGTCTGTATTTCAAACATTTAGACGATAAAAGCATTGGTTACTTACCTATGCCTATGTACTCGGATGGCAGTTCAATCCCAGGTTTTGATGCGAAATCCGATGCGATTCAATCCGCGTATTTCCAGTCAACTTTGAGCTTAGGTGCCGATGGCGAACGTCGCCGTGGCGATATGCGCGATGGCATGAATCCAGTGGTCGATTCTGTCGGCTTAGAGGCATCCTTCGATTTAGGTAACGATTGGCAGGTTGAAAACCGTTTCCGTTTCTCCGACGTGAGCGGCAACTTCATCGCGCCATTCCCAGCCGAAGTGGCTAACGGTAGCGACATTGCCACCAGTATTGCAGGCACTGGCGCTAAGTTGATTTACGCCAATGGCCCTAATGCGGGTAGTCAGATGGACGGTTTAGCCATGCGTATCAATACCTTTGATGTGCAGATGAATGACTTTGGCTCAATCGTAAACGATTTTAAATTGACTAAAACCTTCGACGATACCAGCGTGACCTTAGGCTATTACAATGCCACCCAAAACATCGGCATGAGTTGGATGTGGAACTCTTATCTGATGGAAGTTAAAGGTGATAATGCCGCGCTATTAGATGTGGTTGCCACCGATGGCACTGCCTATTCTGACAATGGCCTCTATGGTTATGGCGTGCCTTACTGGGGAAATTGTTGCCAACGCAATTACGATACCGACTACAGCATTAAAGCGCCTTACCTCGCGTTAGCCTCGAGTTTTGGTGACTTATCGCTTGATGCCAGTGTGCGTTATGACAGCGGTGATGCGAGCGGTAACTACGCCGGTAGCGTGCAATCGCAAGTGGATATGAATCTCGATGGGGTGATTTCAATCCCTGAGCAGAGCGTGTCTTCTATCGACAATGCGAATCCTCAGCCAGTAAATTACGATTGGAGCTACACCTCTTACTCATTAGGCGCTAACTATCAATTTGCCAGTGACTTAGCCGCCTTCGGTCGCTTGAGTCACGGTGGACGCGCCAATGCCGACCGTCTGTTATTTGGTAAAGTGCGTGCCGATGGTTCAGTGGCGAAGGAAGATGCGGTTGATATCGTTGACCAGTACGAGTTAGGTGTTAAGTACCGTTACGATGATTTGTCTGTATTTGCGACGGCATTCTACTCAGAAACCGAAGAGCAAAACTTTGAAGCCACGAGCCAACGTTTCTTCGACCGTAAGTACAAAGCGAAAGGTATTGAAATCGAGTCGGCCTATTTCATCGGTGACTTCGATTTTAGAGGTAACCTAACCTGGACCGATGCTGAGATTGCTAAAGATGCATTGACGCCAGAAGTGGTGGGTAACACCCCAAGAAGACAGGCTGACTTTATCTACTCTTTGATGGGCCGTTACAACTTTGACCAAGGTTCAGTGGGCGTTAACTTAATCGGTACCACGGATTCTTATGCTCAAGATAATAACGACTTAAGTTTCGACGGCTACAACCAAGTGAATGCCTTTGCAACTTACAATCTGACCGAAGCCATGAGTGTGTCTTTAAACGTCAACAACTTGTTTAATGTCACAGGTATTACTGAAGCGGAAGAAGGCTCAATCCCTGATAACAATATCATCCGTGCCCGTACCATAAATGGCCACACCACGAGTGCGACGCTTAAATACGAGTTCTAAGCGGATCTTGCTACAGAAACTGTTTTTACAGAAAAAATGCTAAGCCCAAAACAGCCCATGAAAGTGGGCTTTTTGCCTGCTACAGAATGCAGAATATAGAATACAAAGTTGGAGTGGAAATGACGGTATTACTCAGTTTTGGTGAGGTGTTAGTGGACTTGCTGCCAACCGATGCCACGGGCAAACATCATCAGCCGATTGCGGGTGGCGCGCCCGCCAATGTGGCCGTGGGTTACGCTAAACTCGGCGGTAAGAGTTATTTTGCCGGCGGCATCAGCGCGGACCATTATGGCGTTATGTTAAAGCAAGCCTTAGCGGTTCAGGGCGTGGCGACCGATTATCTTGCCGAAGTGCCTGGCGCTGCTACTGCGACTGTGCTGGTCAATTTAGAAGAACAGGGTGAACGCACCTTTGAGTTCAATCGAAATGGCACCGCCGATATGCGCTACAGCAATCAGCATTTCGACCATATTCCATGGCAGGGTATTGATATCTTTCACCTTTGCTCTAATACCTTTACTGAAACTGCCATCTTTAACACTAGCCTTTATGGTGCGCGTTGTGCCAATGCATTCGCGACTTTAGTGAGTTTCGATGTGAACCTGCGTTTATCCCTGTGGCAGGACACGTCCTTGTTGGCCGAGCGGGTTGAGCAGTGTTTTCGTTACACCCAAGTGCTGAAAATGAGCCGCGAAGAAGCGGACTACTTAGCGTTAGCGCGGGATAAGAGTTTTGAAGATTATCTGCAGTTTTGCCTCGCCCAAGGGGTTGAGGTGATTTTGGTCACCGATGGTGCCAATCCAGTACAATGCATCACAGCGCAGCAAAGGTTTAGCGTACCCGTTCCCAAAATCTCAGCCGTCGATACCACGGCGGCAGGCGACAGTTTTATCTCAGGTTTTCTGTTCGCCTTAGGCTTAGATCTGGAATACGATTTAAGCCATTTGACCTTGAAACAAAGGCTAGAAAGCAAAGAACACTTAGAGGTGGCGGTAGTGTTTGCTACTCGCTGCGGCGCGATTACCTGCGGGCAAAAGGGCGCGTTTCCCTCCTTACCTACGTTGGCGCAGGTTAGCTAAACTTTACTGCATTAACGATAAAATCCAAGGCGAGCCTGTTGAGTTTGC
The DNA here is from genome assembly GCF_025654245.1 of Shewanella sp. SM29. Classification (NCBI taxonomy): domain Bacteria; kingdom Pseudomonadati; phylum Pseudomonadota; class Gammaproteobacteria; order Alteromonadales; family Shewanellaceae; genus Shewanella; species Shewanella sp. SM29. The sequence continues at coordinate 128,940 of NZ_JAKKRN010000008.1, read as the reverse complement.
CTTGGATTTTTTATCTTTTAGATTTTCCGCCCACCATTTTTCAATAGCATAGCGCGAACCCCATCACGTTTTAGTCGCCCCCTTTTCCGAGCATTTATGCTATTTTAGCTGCGGCTTAAGGTCGAAGCTGTAGCGGCTTCTTCCATGCTTGATGTCGACAATTTTCACTTCGGCATGTTTCATTTCAACATCACTGGGGATTTCCTATGAGCAAAGCAAAAATCGGTATTGTGACGGTAAGCGATCGCGCCAGCGCGGGGATTTATGAAGATATCTCAGGCAAGGCGATTATCGACACACTCAACGACTACCTCACCAGCGAGTGGGAGCCGATTTATCAAGTGATCCCCGATGAGCAGGATGTGATTGAAGCGACGCTGATCAAAATGGCCGACGAGCAGGATTGCTGTTTGATTGTCACTACGGGCGGCACTGGTCCAGCGAAACGCGATGTCACCCCAGAAGCGACAGAAGCCGTCTGCGATCGCATGATGCCCGGTTTCGGTGAGTTGATGCGCGCCGAGTCATTAAAATTTGTGCCTACCGCCATTTTATCGCGCCAAACTGCAGGGTTACGTGGCGATTCATTGATTGTGAATTTGCCCGGCAAACCAAAATCGATTCGCGAATGTTTAGATGCCGTGTTCCCCGCCATTCCTTACTGTATCGATTTGATGGAAGGCCCGTATTTAGAGTGCAATGAGTTAGTTATCAAACCATTCAGGCCTAAGGCTAAGTAATCTTGCTATCGAGCCTGTAAAAAAATAAAGCCACTGAAAATTCAGTGGCTTTGTTGTTTGAGGAGCTTAGGGTTCATAACTGATTAATCTGCTGCTTTAGCTCGTACTCTGGCTCTGTCACTATTTTTTCAAGCACTTGTACTCGCTCAATTAGTGTTTGGTTTTGTAGGCTGAGTTGAGTCACTTTGTCCTCAAGGTGCCTATTGTCTGCGGTGCCCACTCCAAGTTGGCGCGCCTTTAGATAGTGTTTAAACATTTCAGTGGCGCTGAGGCCAATAATGAAGGTGACCATAATCACCATTAAGACAAATTCGTTTTCCATAACAAACTCCCGTAGCTATTGAGGTTTTCAACTTGGGAGCGACTTAGTTATCGCTCCTCAAGTTTGTCGGTTTAAGTTTGTCGTCCCCAAGTTTATCAATCGAAGCGCCCTATAAACCGAAGATCACTTTCTCACTCTTGAGCGACCTTTCCATGCCAAAGGCGAGCAATATCGCAATGGCGAGTGTGCCTAAGGTCGAAACCAGTAACTGCAACATGGGCAAGTCTTTACCTTTGATAAAGTCCATTAATGCTTGTTGCTGACCCGAGACGGGCAACCACTGCAGCATATCTGGCGCTATGTTGTAACTGGCGGCCATCGACAGAGCTAAGGGCACAAACAGCACCATAGTCAGATAGGACTGAGCTTCCTTAAAGGTTTTCGCCATAAAAGACACAAACAGTTGCAGACAAGCGGCCATTAACGCGACGGGGATGCCGACCACTAACATCAGCAGCATAAATTCCGTGGTGATGTTGACGCTAAAGCCGAGTTCTTGCCAAGGCACAAAGGTGTAAGCGATTTTAGACACCAGCAAAATCAGCACTAAACCGAGCAAAGCGAACAGACTCACGGCGATGATTTTCGACAGCACTAATTGGCGAGTGGTCAGCGGATGGCTCAGTAGCAGGGCCAAGGAGTTACGTTCGCGCTCACCGGCACTGGTGTCGATAGCTAGGTTCATCCCCGAGATAAATACCGAGTAAATCATAGTGAAAATGGCGATACCTAAGATCATTCCACCCTTAGAGTCCGTGGTGGCTTTGTCTTGCACATTCACTTTAAGCGGCTGTACCACGCGCGGGTCGATACCGCGGGCAATTAAACGTAAACTGCCCATTTCTGCGCTGTAGGCCTGTAGTTGTTTCTCGAGTCTGCGAATCGAGTTCTGTAGTTTCTCCTCAGAGTTATCGGCCACGATAGTGATCTCGGCGCTTTTGCCTTGGTTCATTTGCGCGGCATAGTCGGTGCTGATGATCAGTTCTATTGCTTTAAGGTCTTTGGCGTCAGAGCCATCGGCTGCGCCTTGAGTGATGCCTTTATTTGATAAAAATCTTACTAAATCCGGTGCTTTATCGGGATTTTTAATGGTGATTTTCAAATCATCGGGGCTGGTTAATTGGCCAATTAACACCATAAATAGGCCGCACATGATCAGCGGCGTGCCTATGGCGTAGTACAGACCCGCCATCACAGAGCGCTTATCGCGGGCGGCATCGATGAGTTCTTTACGAACCATAGCGATTATTTTATTCATGCTGTCATTCCCTTATCCATGATCTTATCTATCTGAGCTTGTACATCATTGATGCTGCCTGCATTCTTGTTAGTTTGAGTCATCATGCCGCTATCCCTTCATCCGTGCCGATAAGTTGAATAAAGGCTTCTTCGAGCGAGTCTTTACCCGTTTGGGTGCACAGTTCGGTGGGGCTGCCAATGGCGACGACTCTACCTTGGGCCATAACGATCACTTGGTCACACAGTGCGGCGACTTCCTGCATCACATGGCTCGAGAACAGCACGCAATGTCCTTGATTTTTAAGATCGATAAGAATGTCACGCAATAGGCGAGTGCTCATCACATCCAGCCCACGGGTCGGCTCGTCGAGGATAATATTGCTCGGGCTGTGGACGATTGCCTGTGCGAGGGCGGTTTTCATTCTTTGTCCTTGGGAGAAGCCTTTGCAGCGGCGATCGCTAATGTCTTCGAGGCGCAATTTTGCAATCACTTGGCTGGTGGCTTCTTTGGCGTCCTTGGATGATAAGCCGCTTAGCTCGGCAAAATAGCGAATGTATTCCCTTGGTGTTAAGCGTTCATACAGACCAAAAGGGTCGGGGAATAGCCCGAGTTGCTGCTTAGCGCCAATAGGGTTGATGGCGACATCTATGCCTTCGATTTCAGCCTTGCCGTTATCGGGTTTCAGCAAGCCAAAAATCGTGCGTAAACAGGTCGTTTTACCTGCCCCGTTCGGGCCGAGTAGTCCTGTGATTTGGCCGTTTTGTGCGACGAAGCTTAAGTCATTCAGCGCCTGCACGTCACCGATGCGCTTGGAAAGATGGGATACTTTAATCATGGCTTATTCCTTAGCTCCAGTGCTGGCGTGGTCATCTGTTGTCGTGGTTTTTGTGCTGGTCGCATTAAGCGGTTCCACCGAGCTGGCATTTAAATAAAAGCTGCGGCGCACATCTTTGTTTAAACACTCGCCGTCGAGATTGTTGACTGAGCCCGAGCGGACGAGATCGGCGATCAGGTTATTGGCGCAGGATTGATAGGCCACACCGTGGGTCGCATAAGGAGCGACAAAGTGCTTGGCATTGGTGAGTTTTTCCATGGCTAACTCGCCCCAGCTTGGTGGGGTGGCGGGGTCGATTTCGCCGGATAACAACAAGGTCGGAATGTTGCTGTTGATGGGCTCGCTAAAGCTGTTATCGACCGCAGGGACTTTCCATACTGAACAAGTCGCCTCTAAGCCTTCAAGCATGGTTCTGCCCATAAAGGATTTTTTGGCCTGCTCGCGCATGGTTGGGGTAATGCGGTGCATATCTTCGCCACAGACCACAGAGGCGTGCATGCCCATCGCCATGCCAGCATTGTCGATAGTGAGGGCATATAGGCCGAGTATGGGTTGGAAGTTGTTTTTCGATGCTTGATGAATCGCATGGGGCAAGAGGGCGCGCACATTGGCTTGATAGAGTGCCATACGGATCGAGCCAGAGAATTTACCGCGCGTCATGGTCAACATGGTTTTTTCGCCCGTGACGGGATCGTAAACGTTTTCCATCACAGGGCCAGTGGCGAGCTTAGCGTCGACTCGCTCAAAGTCTGCCTTTAACTCGGGGAATTGACTGTTACAGGCGGCGGTTGCTTGGCAATCCTTAAACAATAAGTCGAAGCCACGATCAATCGCCGAGCCAATTTCTAATACGCTTTGCTGCATGGGCACTATGCCGTCTAAGGTCACTGTGGCTAAGTGCTCTGGATATAAACGCATGTAAAGTTGCGCCATGCGAGTGCCGTAGGAGATGCCGTAAATATGCAGTTTTTTATAGCCTAAGTGCGCACGTACGGCTTCGAAGTCTTTAATCGCATTGAGGCTACCGTATTGGGTGACGTCGGCATCGATTTTGGCTAAGCATTTTTGTGTTTCGGCTAAAGTGTCGGCATTGTCATCATCGAATGACAGTGGAGATTGCGCGCCTTCATCGCAGGCCAGCACATTCGAACGGCCTGTGCCCCTTTGATCGATCAGTAAAATATCCCGCTGTTGGCGGACTTTGCTCAGCATGGCATCGAAACCTGCCGCATTCTCTATGGCCGATTGTCCTGGGCCGCCTGCAATTGCCAGCAAGGCTTCTTCATGGTTGGCATTTTTCACCGCAGGCAAAACAACGTAATGCACTTGGATCTGTTTGCCATCGGGTTTGTTAGGGTTTTCTGGCACAGTCACAAAACCGCAGTTTAGGCGATCGGAAACGCCTTCTACATAACAAGTTTCGATCTTATTAGCGATATCTGCCGTCGCTTGTGTCTGTTGGCTTTTCACATCACTCGCCCACGTCGCCGTACTTGCCATTGCCAGTATGAGGGCGCTCATTCTCAAAGTACGCGTGCGCCATGTGGCACCATGCCGTGGCTGAGTTGGCACAAGGCGTTGAACTGTGTTGCTTAACTTCCTGTGTGTCATGCTATGTATCATGCGCGCTTTCCTTTTTGCATTTCAGGACGAGTGTGTTAATTTAAATACCAGTGTATCGGTGTATCAATGTATTAATACAGTGTGTAAAGGCTAATGTTAGAACTTTTAAATGTCAACCCCAGCAGTGGTGAACCCATTTACAAACAATTACACGAACAAGTCGTGCGTTTAATTGTGGGCGGTCAACTGCAAGTGGAAGACGTATTACCCTCAGTGCGCCAGATTGCCGAGCATTTAGCGGTAAATCCCATGACAGTTTCCCGCGCCATTCAACAGTTGGTTGACCAAGGTTGGCTCGAACGTCGCCGCGGCCAAGCGACAAAAGTTGCGTTGCGAACTGAGACTATGGCATCGGGTATTAGCCTGCTCGAACCCCAGATCTATGCCCTGTTGTCGCAGGCAAAGCAGTTAGGTGTCAGCTTGCCCGAGTTGCTGCAACTGCTAAATGAGCGCTGGCAAGATTAGAAAGTAATGTACCGATAAATAGCATAAAAAGGATGAAATTCGATGGACCCAAAGCGCACGCCAATACTTGAATTTAACCGAGTGAATAAAGTCTTTCGCGGTAAAGGCGCAGGTGAAAAGTGGGCGCTTAAGGATTTATCGTTAACTTTGTCGGCGGGTATGGTGGTGGGGTTATTGGGGCAAAATGGGGCGGGTAAATCAACCCTAATGCGCTGTGCCTTGGGTGTGCTCACACCGGATTCTGGCAGTATTGTTACCTTAGGTGAAACGCCCGAAAATTTAACCTCAAAGGCAAAGGAGCGTTTAGGTTATGTACCGCAGCAACCTTTTGGTTATGAAGGTTTTACCATTGAACGCGCCCTCGATTTACACCGCAGCTTTTATCCCAATTGGGACATGCAATTAGAGCAAGATTGGTTGGTACGTTTCGAGTTAGATGTGACCCAACAGGTGCAACGTTTATCGGTTGGGCAAAGGCAATCATTAGCGTTAATTATGGCGATGGCCTATCGCCCTGAGTTGTTAATCCTCGATGAACCCGTTGCCAGCCTCGACCCTATAGTCCGGCGCAAGTTTATGGTCGATTTGTTCGATCTTGCCCTCGAATCTGGCTCTGCCGTGCTGTTTTCATCCCATATCACCTCTGATTTAGAGCGAGTTGCCAGCCATGTGGCATTGATTAAACAGGGTGAGTTAGTGCTGTTTAAGGAAATCGATGCCCTGCGTGAAGAAGTGCGTTTGTTAACACTCGTGCCCGAAACGGTTTTGCCCGAGTCAATTACTGTGCTGAACCGTGTTGGCGATTCGGTGCTGGTGGATCTAGGTGAGCACAGCGCGTCAATATCAGGCGTGTTAAAGAATGAAGCTTTAAACTTGGAGCAACTGTTTATGGAGCTACACAGATGAGTGCGGCGCACCATAAGCAGATACAAGTCGCGAAGGGCAAAATAACGAGTCAACGAATGAATCCTTTCAAGGGCATGCTGCGCTTTTGGTGTTTTGATATCGGCAGTGTGAGCTTTTTAGGTACGGCTATACTGGGGGTGATCTTAGCTTGTATCGCCGCGGTTTATGGTAAAAATGACAGTGCTGAACTGTTGTTTTCTATGGGGATTATCTCAAGCTCGGCGGCGGTTGCATGGCAACTCATACGTCTGATGGCGAATGAATGTGCACAGTTAATTCCCCATTATCGTCGCCATATCTACATTCAAAGTGTCACTGTTTTAGTCAGCGTTTTTGGCATAGGAGTCTTGTTCTGTTTGGCTTTAGGTTTGACGGCTAGCCTAGCGAGCTTAGTGCTGGCTTTGGTGATGAGTTTAACTTTTATTTGGCTTTGTTTACTCAGCACTCAGTGGTTTTATGCTTCGTTTTTACTTTTTGTCTTAATGCCATTTATCCCATTGATTGCAGAGCACATTCCTCTTTGGCTAAGTGCGATTGCCCTGCTGATTTTAGGTATGCTGATTGCGCGTGCATGCGGTGTTTTACCTTGGCGTGCTGAGGCGAGGACGGTATATCTCAATGGTCTCGAAATGGGCTGGTTTTGGCTGCCGAATCTGCAATCCATGCGTATCTTGAGTCGCTTCGAGCGTTATTTGCATCCGACCAATTTCTTTATTGGCCCTATGCTCACCATTCTATTGTTATTACTGCCTATATTAGCCTTAGTGCTTGGGCTGTTGTCGCATCAATTTCATTGGAACGCCCCTGTATTATTGTTTTTGGCGCAGTTCAGCGTGATTAGTTGTTCGTTGGTGCATTGGAGCCGAGTGCAACGCTCGCGCTCGACAGAAACCTTATTGTTGATGCCAGGGTTTGATGGTCGAAAAGGACTCATAGCGGCATTTTGCCTTGGACAGCAAAGACTCCTGAATGTGGTCGTCGGCATTATGCTGACGTGTAGTCTGCTGTTGGGCTGGCTCAATGGTGATCTGAATATGCAGTTAGTGGGTCATCTCGTGCTCAGCACTTACTGGGCCTGCGCTTTGACGTTAGGTTTTGGCTGTATGTGTCGCCGAGTTTTGCATATCACGCTTACTATGATGGTCGTCGCGGGGCATTCCCTGTGGGTGTCCATCAGCCTTACCTCTTTACGTGATGGCGGCAATTTAACTAATTGGTTGCTATGGGATCTACTCTTAATACTGCTGGGGCAAGCGGTACTGATTTGGGGCAAGAAAACCCTCTGGAAGGGCGATGTTATGAGGGCATGTTGACGTTTCGAGATTAAATTTTGTTCGCTCTGGCAAGTAAGTGCTACTAAGAGTGGTACGCTGCTAAAGGCTATTTACAGCGTGATTTGGGCGACATTTGCACAACATTAGAGCAAAAACTCTTAGTTTTTATTTGGCCTTCAGGTAGAATGCTGCAAAAGCGGTACACTTGTAAGCTAAAAAGGTGAGTCTCTTATGTCTCTCGATCAATATCATGTTATTCGACTACTACAGCAGCAGAGCGAGTCTTTAAAAGACGCAGTAGCGCTGGAAGGTTTTGAAATGGCCGCTCCTTGGTATCAGGTGAGTTGGCAAGCCTTCGACCAAATCAGCAGTAAAATTGCACAAGTGTTGATCGAACTTGGCGTACAAGTGCAAGACCGTTGCGTTATTCTGGCGCAAAACTGCCCGCAGTGGACTTGTGCCGATGTCGGCACTCTCAAAACTCGCGCCGTTGTAGTGCCAATTTATCCCACCAGTACCGTCGAACAGGCGAGCTTTATCGTTAACGACGCCACCGCTAAAGTGATTTTTGTCGACGACGCTAAGCAATACGCCATGGCGTGTGAGTTGCAAGCCTTATGCCCAAGCCTAGAGCATGTGATTGTATTCGATGCCAGCGTGACACTCGCTGCCGATAAGGCCAATCAGCATTGGCATCTAGATACCCTACTGGCGGGTGACACTCAGTTAAACATTGAGCAAGAAGCCGAGCTTAATCAGCGTTTACAAGCTGCAAATCTCGATGATTTACTGACCTTAATTTATACCTCCGGCACGACGGGCGATCCTAAGGGCGTGATGCTGGATTACCGTAATATGGCGTCTACCATACGCCAGCACGATCAAAAACTGGCCTTCCATTCTGGCGATGTGTCTTTGGCATTTTTGCCATTGAGCCATGTATTTGAGCGCAGTTGGAGTTTCTACGTCTTGTGCCGTGGCGGCCATAACGTCTATCTGCAAAATACCCAAAGAGTGAAAGAGGCGATTAGCGCCGTGCGTCCACATACCTTGTGTGTGGTGCCGCGTTTCCTCGAAAAAGTGTATAGCGCCGTACAAGATAAAGTCGCCAAATCAGCCGACGGTCGTAAGAAGTTGTTTGCTTGGGCGATGCGCGTTGGCCAACGTCAGTTCGAAGTTGGCCAAGGTCGTGCTAAGGGGGGATTGTGGTTGTCGCTGCAATGGCGTTTGGCGCACAAGCTGGTGTATAGCAAGCTGCAGGCTGTGCTTGGTGGCCGTTTGAAGTTTATGCCTTGCGGTGGCGCAGCCTTAGATGTGAATGTCGGTAGTTTCTTCCATGCGATTAATATTCCAGTACTTTGTGGGTATGGTATGACAGAAACTAACGCGACTGTGACCTGCAATACCTTAGGTAATCGAGTGCCGGGTTCCAATGGACAACCTTTGCTGGAAACCGAAATTAAGCTAGGTAAGGACGATGAGATTTTAGTCCGCGGCGCGACTGTGATGCGCGGCTATTACAATCGTCCTGAAGATACCGCCGCTGCGTTTGAAGATGGTTGGTTAAAAACCGGCGATGCAGGGCGTTTCGATGCGAATGGCAATTTATTTATTACCGATCGTATTAAAGAATTGATGAAGACCTCCAACGGTAAATATATCGCGCCGCAAAGGGTTGAAGGCGCCGTAGGCTGTTGTCCTTTTATCGAGCAAGTGGCGATTATTGCCGATGCGCGTAATTATGTGACCGCCTTGATTGTGCCAGCGTTTGAGTCACTGGAAGCGTGGGCGAAGGACAAAGGGCTGAAGTATGAGTCACCTTTAGAATTGCTGCGCCATAGTCATGTGGTTGAGCATTTTGAGCAACGCTTAAAGCAGTTACAGCATGAGTTGGCCGGTTTTGAACAGATTAAAAAGTTCACTCTGTTGCCTGAAGCGTTTTCGATGGAAGCGGGTTTAATCACCCCAACGCTCAAGCTGCGCCGCAAGATGATTTACCATAAATATGCCCATGAAATAAATGCTATGTACAACAACTAATTGTTAACTTGTTGTTGCTAAAGGCCGCAGAAGCGGCCTTTTTTTTATCTACTACTTCCTGAAGTGCTTTTCTTCGCTTAAAATTCGCCCCGTTTACTGGTGCGCATGAGGCGCGAGGCGTCGGTATAAAAGGTGTAGTTAAATGGAACTTTCGATTCGTAGTTTATTCACTGCAGCGAGTGCGGTGTTGTTATCTTCTTTAACTGTCATTCCTGCAGCTGACGCTGAGGATTACGACAAAATCGTCCATGGCCCAGTGGACTTGCCTAACGGGCAATGGCTCAATTTCTATCAAAAAGATCATAAAGTGTGGGGCGAAATGCTCTATGGCGATGCGCCCGGCGTGCGTCTTGATGATTATGGTTCTGCTGAAGTGGTTGCGGTTTTTTACCTCGATTTTGATAAAGGTGGCACCAAAGAAGTGGTTGTCATGCTTAAAGATGCCGATGGTCAGCATTTACGGGGCTATGGTTTTGAAGGAGATGATCTCACAAAACTCCCCCGTCTACAGGTTGTGCTTGATGAAGTGGCACCAACCTTAACCTCGTTTACCGTGGGTAGCGTTCGCAAAGTGTTAAGCCAAATTCCGCCGCAACAATATCGTATGACCTATGATGTTGACGCGATTGAAGATCCCGCCATTAAAGCGATTGTCGATGGTTCTACTAAGCTCAAGCCGACCTTAGTGGGTTATCGTAATTCCGAAGGTTCCCCCGTCGATGTGAAGACAGCCGTCGAATATAAATTACGTTATCCACTCACTCGTAAAGATAAAGATGCCCAAGGTAATGAGCATCAATATAGCCTTGTGACCACCTTTGATCGCAGTGGATATAGTGAAGAAGATGGCAGTTTTGTATTGGTGAGCGTGGCCTTTGAGGCCGATGACTTTGATTGGCTTAAAAGTGGTGGTGCCGTGATCCCTAAAACTGGCCCATCCTACGATTTTATGAGTATGAGCATGGCGAGTACTTGGGCAGGGCTTGCCAGTGAAAGTCATTATGCCCAAGGCGTGCTTGATGGCCCGTATGCGGCCTACGATGGTCGCAATGGTAGCGTGGTTTACTCTGGTAACTACAAACAGGGCAAAAAAGTCGGTAAGTGGATGGAGACAGAGAACCAAGCCATTTATTGGGAAGGCGAATATCTTGACGGTAAAAAGCAAGGTAAATGGATTGCACAGTCGATGTTCGATGAGGCCGATAACTTTGGTTTTGCCCATTACAATCAGGATGTGCTCGACGGCCCCTACGAAGTCTATGAGCCCGATTATGACTCCAGTGCAGAAGGCGATAAGCGATTAGTGGCAAAAGGTATTTATCTTAATGGCGTAAAAGATGGCGAGTGGCTTGAGGCTGATGGCAGCAAAGGCCAATATCAAAAGGGTGTCAAACAAGGTCCTTGGGTCGATAAAGTGACGAGCGGACATTTCCGTGATCAAGTTGGTGAAGGCGCCTATCTTGCCGGAAAACGCACTGGCCTTTGGGTATTTAAAGCCGAAGATGGGACTCGTACCGAAGTGAACTATGTCAATGGCTTACGTCAAGGAGAGTCTAAATCATTCGACAAAAATAATCTGATGTTTAATACCCGTCATTATGAGCAGGGTCGCCTTAATGGTCAGAGTATTTGGTATTCAAGTCCGAATGTCGTGGTGGATATCGCTAATTACCGCCAAGGAGAGTTGGATGGCCAGCAAATGCGCTTTAATCCCCAGAACGGTGAGCTGACTGAACTAACGAGTTATAAATTCAATGAAGCGGTGACGCTTAAGCCTTCGCACGATGAATGTATTATGCGTGAGAATCCCTACTCAGATGATTGTGAAGGGGTGATTAATGGCAAAAATGAAGCAATTTCATCGATAAAACACGGTGAGCAGCGCGAATATCATAGTAGCGGCTCCTTGTATAAATTGGCTTATTACACCAATGGCGCTGTAGATAAAGAATATCAGTTTGATTCCAATGGCCGTTTATTAAATTTAAAAACGTACAAAGCGGGTAAGGAATACGGCCCAAGTATCAGTTATTCCACTGATGGTGGTTACTCACTCTCCCGATATGGTCACCAAGTGAATAACCGTGTCTCTGGCCCCCATTACAGTTTCTATCCTAATGGCCAATTAAGAAGCCTGTGGAACTACTGCCAGCAAGAAGGCGAAACCTGGAACGGTGAACCTTATTTCTGGGATAACGCCATTGCGCGCTGCGGTATACAGCGCGAGTACTTTGATAATGGTGCCGTGAGTTGTATTGAAGACCTCGATAGCAATTATGCCGTGGATAAAGTGTGTTACGACATGAATGGCAAGATAGCGAATGAAATGCTGCGTATCGATGAACAGCATGTGGTACACAAGCGCTACATTAACGGTGTCATCTATTCCGAAGAGCCGGGTTTTGCCGATTACTCACATATCACTAAGGGCCGTAAGATTTATCACTTAGAGAACCCAAAAACTCATGGGGTGTATAAGTCTTATAAAAATGGCAAGTTAGAATACGAGAAAATGTATGATATGGGTAAGGCTGGATGCCTTAAAAAGTACGATGCTAACGGCAAGCAAACCCCAGAAACGGCGAGTTGTCAGTTTTAAAATGCTAGGTTTGGGCTAGTGGCTAGAACCTGTTTGGCTTAGGATAATGGATGAGTTTGGTGGTGTGGTTTCATTGCGATAATCACCACGCTCTTCCATTCATAAAATAATAAAAAGGAAGTTTGCATGTCAGCCACAGAATACAGTCTCGAAATCAATCCAAGATTTACTGAAACCGACGGCCTCGGCCATATCAACAACACTGTGATCCCCGTATGGTGCGAAGCGGCGCGCACGCCAATCTTTGAGATTTTTAATCCCGAGTTAGATTTGCATCAGTGGAACTTAATCGTCGCGGGGTTTACCGTGGCATTTATCGCGCCGACTTACTATGGCAAGAGTGTCACAGTAAAAACCTATGTCAGCCGTATCGGTAATAGTAGCTTCGAGCTGACCCAAACCTGTTGGCAAGCGGGCAACAAGACCGCCGAAGTAAAAACTACACTCGTACATTACGATTACAGCAGTGAAAAAAGCCGCCCGATTCCTGAAGATATCCGCGAAATGCTCGCTAATCTGAATGGTGAAAGTGCTTAGTCTGCTTACTCTTTCGGTCAGCGTAATTGCAATTGCGCTGCTGAAGGGTTAATTTGTCGACCCGCTAACTGTGATGCAGATCACTTATCTGTATCACTTAATTTTTATCGGTTCGGATTAACCATGAGATTCTATTTTACCCGCATGCGATCGAAGGACATTTGTCCACCAAGACAGCCACTTAAAAAGATTGTGTGGTCATGGGTTGGGGCTTTCTGTGGCATTTACTTGGTCGCGAGTCTCGCAAATTATATGAGTGAAAACCTCGTCGACACTATGTTTGTCATTGGCTCGTTCGGCGCGTCGGCAGTGCTAGTGTACGGTGCACCGCTGGCGGAGTTTTCTCAGCCGCGTAACTTGATTGGTGGCAGTGTGTTATCGGCCTTAATTGGGGTCGCAGTGTACCAAGTGTGTGGCGATTATGTGGTGCTGGCGAGCGCCTTAGCGGTATCCCTGTCTATCGCATTCATGTACCTGACTCGCACTCTTCATCCTCCGGGCGGCGCAACGGCATTGATTGCCGTGATTGGCGGTGAAAACGTGCATCAACTCGGCTTTCTTTACGCGTTAATGCCAGTGTTCCTCGGCTCCGTATTACTCTTACTGGTCGCGCTGGTGGTCAATAACCTCTCCACCGATCCCAAGCGCCATTACCCTGTGTATTGGATTTAGCTCTGTACAGTACAAGTGTTTTTAAATGTAAAAATAAAGGCTTAAGCTCGGATGCGGCTTAAGGCTCTACTCAAGATAGATAAGCAAAAAGGTGCAGTTAAGCACTTTGAAATTAGAATCTTGGATTGGCGTGTAGATATCCGCAGGGCTGAGACCACGCCAAATAGGTCTTTGCTCGTGGGTTAACTTAAACACCTGCTGGGCTCGGTTTAATGTGACACTGAGTTGCGCACCATCGAATTGCCAAGTTCCTGTGTGTTGTTCTAATTCAAAATTATCATTAATGGGCCTCTCATATTCGAGCACGGCTTGGCCTTGAGGCGAAAGATTCAGAGTTGCATCACCCGCAGCACAATGATCTGTTCTGATAAAGTCTGGTGGTAAAAGTTGCAAAACCTGTTCACTGTTACGTAAGTAAATACCGATATTATTCATACTGAAAAAGTGCTTACCTTCGGCAAATTTATACTCTGTCGGTTCGGCAAAACCTTGGCCTTTGAGGAGATCTTCAATCTCAGTGATGGCTTGGGAATCGCGATAAGCGGGATTGGTGGCAATGGCCGTATTAGGGAATTCTGCCGGAATGGCGATGGTACTCTGACTTACTTGCCAGCCAGATTGGATTAAGGCGGTTTCAATGGCTTTTACCTTAACGGGTTCAATGCCTTGGGTAATCAGAATGGCTTGGCGTTGTTGGCAGGCGGACAAGATAAGTAAGCTTACAAGCAGTAAACTTTTACGACATAGGGCGACTGTCATTTAGCGGCACTCCTTTGCTGCGATGTGTTTGCTTATGTTTTAAGTCTAGTTTTTCAAAAATTTCTGTACATACCAGCAACTGGCTTCTATCTCAAAATCCTGGTTTTTTGCCCACTTTAGGCCATGACGAACTAAGCGTTCGGCAAGGCCTTTACCGCGCAGTTCGTTGGGGACAAAGGTGCGGCTAAAATCGATATCCTTGCCTGATAATTGGTATTCCAACACGGCTTCATAGCCATCGACAGGGATAATAAAACGCTGTCTATCCTGTTGATGTTCAATGGCTATCTCGATATTCTCGTTATCTGACATACATGCTTCCCTCAAGGTATGGCCTAAAGTGTGCTGGCAATTCGTTATTGATTTGAATAGCTTAAGCGATTTCGTGTTGTTTGAGAATTGTCAGCAGTTCTGCTGGTAACTCAGCTTTTTTGCCCGTTTTAAAGTTAAACATCACCGCGACTGAAGTACCTAACGTCGTTACTGCCTGCTGCTGTTTACTAAAAGCCTGATAATGCATGGTAAATCTATCGCTGTGAATATCGCTAATACTGACACTCACCAATAAAGTATCGGGGAAAGTCACTGGGCGTTTATAGCGAGCCTGATTTTCGCTGATTACGGGGCCAATACCTGATTTATACAGGGTATCTAGCGGGAAGAGGCGATTGAAAAAGTCGATACGTGCCGTTTCAAAATAGCGGAAATACACCACATTATTTACGTGTTGTAGGGCATCCATTTCACCCCATGCAACGGGGATTTCGGTGACTATAGGATGCTGTGCGAGAAACTTTTCCATTGCCTGCTCTTGTACACCTTCTTGCAGCTGTTCTTGTGTAAATCCCATGATAAAAATCCCAAGTTAAAACGCTCGTTTAAGCGGCCAGACTAGCAGCATAAGATTGCTGCGACAAGTCTTGGCCTAAGCTGATACTGTGGCTGATAATGGCAAGCAATGCAGATATGAGTAATGTCTTTAAAGGGTTAGGTTGAGCTATGTATATTGGACAAGCGGCAAAGCAAACAGGGCTGTCGATAAAAGCGATTCGCTTGTATGAGGAGTGGGGGCTTATCGACACTCCCGCACGTCAGGGGCGTTATCGTATTTATAGTGCGGCGGATATTAGGCTGTTGTTGCTGATCAAAGAGGCCAAAGCCCTCGGTATTAAGCTTGTCCAACTAAAAGATTTACTCGAACAAGGCGATAAGCATGCTCAGTTAGCCACAGTGCAGGTTTTTTTGTTGGGTATTAGAGCGGATTTTTTACGCCAGATAAGTGAATTAGAACATAAAGTCACTCAGTTAGATGCTTGTATTGATGGGCTCACCTCCTGTGAGTCGCAGCTGTTACCTTAGGTCTTGACTCTCCCCTTAGGGGCAGAGTTTATGCTATTTGCCACATTGACTGTTATGGCGTTTCATCGTGGCAAAAAAGATTTTAGTGATCTGTGGTAATCCTAAGGCGCAGAGTTTTTGTGAGCATCTGGCTCAAACCTATGTCCAAGCGGCGGCAGATAAACACTCAGTGAGAATCGTCAAACTAGCTGAGCTGAATTTTGACCCGAATCTGACCTATGGTTATCGTCAACCTCAGCCACTCGAAGCCGATTTGCTAGCGTTTCAAGCGAATATCCAGTGGGCGGAGCATGTGGTGATTATCACACCGATTTGGTGGGGCGGTATTCCTGCTAAGTTTAAAGGCTTAATCGATAGGACATTTTTATCTGGATTTGCATTTCAATATGAGAAAGGTAAATTGATACCCGCTAAGTTGCTGCGCCATAAAACCTCGCGAATTATCATGACTATGGACACGCCGCCTTGGTATTACAAGTGGTTTCAAGGCGCTCCCGCGCTGAAACAGCTTGATACCGCCACCTTAGTTTTTAGTGGTTTTAAGCGGGCTAAGTCCAATATGTTGGGGCCAGTGATGAGTGCTAAGGAGCCGCAATTGCAACAATGGCGAGCGTTGGTGCAGCGGCTGGGGAATTTAGGTTTATAGAATCTAGCGAAACAAGGAGTGGGGTGTGATTAAACAAGTGGGCAATACTCTTATTCAGCCAAAACACAGAGCGTCCTGCCATTGTGGTGCCGTGGTATTGGAGTTGTCATTGCCGAATGGCATCGAAAATCCACGCCGTTGCGATTGCTCTATCTGTCGCCGTAAGGGCGCAATGGTTGGCTCTGTGCCGCTGGCGGGGATTAAGATCCTCAAGGGTGAGGATGCGCTGAAACTCTATGAATTCAATACCAAAACTGCCAAACACTACTTCTGCTCTATCTGCGGTATTTACACCCATCACCAGCGACGTTCCAATCCCCATGAGTATGGTTACAACATTGGTTGCCTCGAAGGGGTTAACCCATTCGATCTCGAAAATGTGCCCACGAATGATGGCGTTAACCATCCTGCGGATCGTTAGATTATGAATATAGGTCAGTTTGCTGTACTCACAGGACTGTCGGCGCATACGCTCAGATATTACGAGAAAATTGGCCTACTGCAGTCTGTCGTTCGAAATGGCAGCGGGCATCGTGATTATGCTGCGAAAGAAGCGGAATGGATTGGGTTTATCAATCGCTTAAAAGAAACGGGCATGCCGTTAAAGCAGATATTGACCTATGCCGAGCTGCGTGTCCAAGGCGATGCAACCGCTGGCCAGCGACAGCAGTTGCTCGAGCAACATGCAACACAATTGGCTGAGCGTATTCGCCAAGAGCAGGAGCATTTGGCTGCCCTTAAGCAAAAAATTCACTATTACCAAACTCATTTTTAGTGGCTAAGCTCAGTCGCTAACATTTGTGGTTAAATGCTAAAAAGCTAATATTATTTACTTTTCTATTTGCTTGCGCCTCTAGTCGGCGAGTTAAACAGAGGGTTAGTTTTACTGATCCGCATTGCCTGTGTCATCCATCAATGAACCATTGACTTAGAGTTAACTCTAAGGTTTAGGCTGCTTGCTGTGATTTAATCCAACAGGAGCTAAAAATGAGTAATCAAAGATATGTGCAGGGCCTCGCTAAACTGACTGAAATCGACGGTGAGGCGGGGGAGAAAGTCATCCGCAGTCTTGCCGATATTTGCCCTGACTTAGGCAAGTACATTATTGAATATCCTTTTGGGGATATTTATCAGCGTGAAGGGCTCGACCTTAAGACGCGGGAGCTAGTGACAGTTGCCGCACTCACGGCGCTAGGGCATTGCCAGCCACAGTTAAACGTACATATTAATGGCGCATTGAATGTGGGTTGTACGCCGCAGGAAATTGTTGAGGTGATATTGCAAATGTCGGTTTATGCTGGCTTTCCTACTGCACTTAATGGCATGTTTGTCGCTAAAACCGTATTTTCTGAGCGGGAGTTAAGCGTCGTTTAGTTAGTCCTGAGTCAGGTTTATCGATTTGCAAAAGTGACCATAAGGCCGCTTTGATTTCCTCTCTCAAGTTCATTTTAGTTGGATTTAAACGGGCGATGGGGTGTTGCAGAGCTTTCATTCGACTCTAAACAGAACGTTCGACTTTGGCTAGAGATAGCCAAAGTGACCAATGTACCGAGATTGAGTGGCACAGTTGCCAACACTGTGCTTTGCACATTACAGTGGCAAATGTTGCCCGTCTTACTATTTCAATGGAATGTAAAATAATAATGAATTTAATCGGTTACATTGGGTCAGCTCGCCAATACTTGCGAAAGCTCAGCTTACCATCACTGAGTGAAATCCGTTTAGGTTTGGGCAAATTTTGGCGCTGTCTTATCCAAGGGGTGGCTAAGTTATCCTTTGCGCAAAAGCTGTATCTTATTGCTTTGATATTGGCTTTTAGTAGCGAGTTAATGGGGTTGGTCGCTGTGATTGCCGTAATCGCTATGGCCATCGAGTTTTGGCCTGTGTTCGAGCGGGTTTGGCACAGTTTGGCGGGCAAAGCTGTGTTGTTGCTGTTTTATGCGATGATTGCCAACTTTGCTTTGGGCTGGTCTGGCGCGATAGTTAACGAAGTGGTTGGGGTCTCAGCAAGCGATCTCAATTATACCCATAACTTAGCGATTTTACTCTATATGCCCGCTTGGTTTTTGATGGTAAGCGCGATTGTGCTGCTGGCATTACAGTTGATTATTCCTATCTATTTAATATTGATCTTTTTGCTTAAACCTTTAGGTGTCAAATCGTTACGGCTTACCTCGCATACTTCATTCCGTAAAACGACTTTTTTGATCCGTATCGTGCTAGCGACTGTGGTTTTGTATCACTTGAGTCTGTTAATTGATTTAGAGACTCGCATTGAAACCTCGTTTGGCAACTTTATTACCTCTCCCCAAGAAGCCGCTAAGCATGCGCCTCGCGAGCCTAAATCGGGACGGTTGCCGGATGCGACCGATGTGCTGACGGTACCGATTGTAGAGCTAACTCAGACTGCTCTTGACTCTGAAAGCGATAAATCGAGCAAGGCTGAGAATAGTAATGATGACAGCGAGCTGGAAGAGGAAGATCGCAAAAAGGCCTACGCCTCGGTGCGAACTCAATATCAGTACTTAGTGCGGCAATGGCTAGCTACGTTCGCATTTTCACTTGAAGCCAATGGCCGCTCGCGTTGTAAAAAGCCTGCCGAGTCGAATGTGATTGAATTAAATGATTACGAGATTTTGTTGATCACACCCGATAAGAATGCGGATTATGGTTATCGTTTTGAGGTGGAAAAATGTATCTCGGCCGCGTTTCCGCTAGCGGTGAAGGGCAATTGAGTCAATTAATAAAAAAGCGACCACAAGGTCGCTTTCGTTTTATAGGCTAAATCAGCTTGAGCTGACTGAGTCGACTATCGTGTTATTCAACCATCACGTTATTCAATAATTGCATTATTCAATCAGTAGCTCATCGAAGCTGCTGATTTTGCGGAACTCGCCAGTGCGTTGCTTGCTGTCGCGAACCATTTGGCAGGTCATCATACCCGCAGCGTCGGCAGCCTTTAATTCTTCAATGACATCAGACACAAATAGCACTTGTTTGGGGCTTAAGCTGATGGTGTTGAGGATATTGCAGTAAGCCTGCTTATCTAATTTGTTGCCCGTGCGGGTGTCGAAATGGCCGTTAAACATTTCAGTTAAATCGCCGCCGTCACTGTGGCCGAACAACAGTTTTTGCGCGTCGACAGAGCCGGATGAAAAACTGTAAATACGCAGATTTTGTGCGCTAAAACGTTTCACCGCTTCAATAAAGTCCGGGAAGATATGGCCCTTAAATTCGCCATGGGCATAGCCTTGTTTCCAAATTAACCCTTGTAAGGTTTTAAGTGGCGTGGCTTTACGGTCTTCGTTGACCCACTGTTGCAGGATCTCAGTTACACGCGCTAAGTCAGCCTCAGGCTCTAGGGCGATATCTTTAGTGTCACAAATACAGTTTTCAACCAATACATTGTGTTGGTTCTGTTCTAAAAAGTCTGGCAAGGCTTTGACAGAATAGGGGAATAGTACATCTTGGATAAAGTTTAGGTCTGTCGTGGTGCCTGCTGTGTCTACGACTATGGCTCTGATACCCATAATGTTTTGATACTCCACAATATGTTGGCTAAAAAATGCAACTCCGATCCTAAGCGTTATTGGTGAAATTGGCTAGTCTATTTCACCCAAACACATGGGCAAATTGTGGGTGATATCACTAAGCGATAAGATTGAAATTTGATTAATCTAGTAATTTTAAAAGCTTATCCACTGATTATCCGAGAAAACACTAACTTGATACTGGATTTCATCTCGTTTATTGCGCACAAGTTTGTGGTAGACATAAGACTATGGTCTTAATAGCTAAGGGAAATTTAGGCTGCTATTGTAGTTAAAGTCTCTTTACTCCTTTATACCTTGCATGCTGTGGTTTTCGGGAGACGAGACAGCTATTTCACCTGCGAATAGAGAGACCTTACATGAAATATTTACCCGCACTTGGCTTTGGTATCCTATTAGCCTTATTGAGTTTTATCAGCTTCTCATTGGTCGCCAGCGCAGGTTATATGTTGGACATGTTGAGTGCGGTGCCTCACATCTCGCATAACAGTGTGGAGTATCTTTTGTTGGCGGCTCACGATGCGAGTTTGCTGATATTGCTTGCAGGTTTAGTGCTTTATGCTTACCACAGGATCTTTCCTAAACTTCCCTTCGATTGGTTTACCGCTGTGCTTATCCAAATGCCCCTTGGCTTGGCGGTACTGGTGTTAGATGGTTTTACTTTAAACCTGTTTTCATTCAAAGGTTTTGCACTCACGCTGACCACTTTAGCCGCTTCATTTGGGGTGTTAAGCCTCTTTTGGTTGCTTCAACGCAGAGCTAAGCGTTTCGAGGCGAGGTTGAGTAAATAAGCAGAATTTACAGAACATAGCGTAGGCGCAGTGCCGTTTGTTCAACAGGGGATAACGCGAGCCACTGTTCTCGGATTTCCACGGCTTCCTGCGGATAGTCGGTAATGAGCACATCGGCTCCCAGCGCCAACATGCGCAGCATTTGCCGTGGATTATTTACTGTCCATACATGCACTTGCTTACCTCCTTTGTGTGCTCTGGCGATAAATTTTTCGTTAGTAATCGATTGATTGACCGCTAAGAATTGTGTATTCGCCTTAATGGGATCGCCAATGGATTGAGTGACGATAAGGCCAGTGTGAATGGAAGGGTCGAGTCGTTGCACTTCTTCAATGGCTCTTGCTTCGAGTGATGTAATCACCACTTGTTGTGTCATTTTCTCTTGTTGCAATAAGGCGACAACGGCCTGCGCTAAGCTGGGATCGGCTTGATTATATTTAAGCTCAATGTTCAAACCGATTTTGTTGCGTGCCTCATTAAGCATCTCTAGTAGTGTTGGTACGGATTCCCCTGCAAAGGCAGCACTGTGCCAGCTCCCCGCATCAAGCTGTTGCATTTCGCTCGCACTGAGGTTGGCAACTCGCCTGGGATCGCCCGCTATGCGCATCAAATCAGCATCGTGCAATACCATTAAGGTGCCATCGGATGCCGTTTGCACATCGATTTCGGCATAATCCGCCTTTTCTGCAATCGCTAAACGCAAAGCAGCAAGGGTATTTTCTGGTGCCCTAGCAGCGCCAGCACGGTGGGCAGTAATCAGGATGTCATCCCTTTGTGGTTCACTATTGAGGGCATATACCCCTAATCCCAACATGATTAAAAAAGTGCCGATTAACACCCCGCTTATTGTATAAAGCGACAGTTCAGACGTTCTTTTTACCGTTTGTCGCCCAAGGCGTTCTAACCCTGCGGGTTTTTCTCCCAGCTGGCGGTATAACAGCAATATGATAAAGGCTTCGCCAAACATTCCGAGTAAGGACCATGCCGCACTGAGCATAAAAATCAGTGCAGAAACCAGGGCCAATATGGCTAATTCTGCCGAAAGTGTCAGCGTAACCCTATCAAGTAAAGTATCGGTTCCCCAAGAGATCAGCAGTATTAAGGGATACACCAAAGCACCTATCCTCAACCACCAACCCGCAGCGTGCCACATAATCGGGCGTTCATTGCCTGCGCTTAATTGCCAGCTGCGTTTGAGTGCCGTCAAAGCATCGGTCGTTTCACTCACAATAATCGTCAGTGAAAAGGCCGCTTTGGCCCACAGATATAAGGCAACAAGGACATAGATTATCGCTAAGAAGGCCATACTCGTTAAGGCGAGATACCAGTCTATAGGCTTGAAATACAAGTAGTAATTAATATCGTGTCCCTGTAGAAACACGCTGAAAATCAGATATCCTAGCCCGATAAAAGGTACGCTGAGCAGCAACAAGCAAGCCGCATAAATGCTACCAAGGCGAATAAATACGGGTAAGCGCGCAGTCGCGAAAATCAGCGCCCGCACTGGGCCAATGGGAATATCGTATAAGCCAGATGCTGCGAGAATCGTGACTCCAGCACGTTGGGTAAAAAACACGGTAAAGCTGCTGAATAGAGTAATGACCATAAACAGTAAGCCATAGGGAGACATGGCAAAGGCGATTAAGTCGTAATTGGTGATGGTGACATTGCCCGTTTTGGCAATCAGATGGCGCAGTAGCCAGCCAAAAGACGGGACGATAATACCCGCCGACACTAAGGTGAATAACAGTTCAAATTCAATGAGTTTTCTACCGCAGCGACGAATGGCTTTAAGCGTGTCATGCCAGTAACTGTGTTCAGGATTGAGCATGCAGCTTCCTTAATCGTGCGAGTTGAGGACTGTAATTTAGCAGCGTTTCAGGTTGACGGTTAGTCATTCGTGCAATGTTTTAGATATGGGCAAGCCGTTAAAGTCTACTTCTCAATGATTTTACAGAAGACGTATAAGTGACTAATCAAAGTATTGGTTTAGCTGCATGGGCTCAGCCATTGCCTTTGCCAATATCTCGTTGATTCATATAGTGGGCTAATTGTGTCGCATCGGCATGGGGGCTGGCACTTAAGCCGCTGAACACGCCCTGTTGATCGCTCATAGATCTATGCTGACCGAGCTTTTCCTTTGCTTGAATCTCATCAATCACAATCTTAAAGCCGACTATGGCTTGGTGCAGCTTTTGCTGATACTCATCTGGCATAATTTGTTTATCTTGTAATAGCTTGGGCTCGTACTTCGCCACTAATGTGTCCAACATATCTTGGGTTTCGGCATCACTCAGCAGGCTTGCGACACCATAACAATGCACCGCCGCATAATTCCATGTAGGCACTGCAGGTTTAGCGTCATACCAAGTTGGGGAAATGTAAGCGTGTGCACCACTGAAAACCACTAATACCCGCTGTTTTTCAAGCTCTTGCCAATGTGGGTTCGCTCGCGAAACATGGCCGTACAACACGCCTTTCTCTCCCGCTGTTGCATCGAGTACAAAGGGAATATGAGTTGCATTCAGTGAACACGAAACCAGTAAACCAAAGCTGTTTTGTGTGATAAAACCTGTAATGGCCTGCAGATCTGTCATCGCCATATTCTTAGGGGTATACATTGTCATCCTTGGGTTTCAACATGAGTGAAAGCATTATATTACAAGGAAAAAGTCGGGAGTCGATAGGGGATTTAGAGTGTTAGTTTGTGGCTTATTAAAATCAAAATCGTAGGGGCTTAAACTCGGACTCGGAGATTAAACACTCGCATTACTGTGACTCGCAGCAAGTACATCCGTGTATGCTCGAACGTGGCATCCATGCCACGGACGGTCACATCCATGCGAGTGCTTAATCTAGTTAAGACCTGCGTATACATCTAGCCTCGTTAAAATCCGTGAATCAGACTTGCCTAGTCTGGTTCACACGCGAAAACACAGCCATTTTGCGCTGGCTTCGGGTGCCCCATTCCGTGTTTCGGCTCGTTAGCTCAACCGAAAATTCCCACTCCTGCTGCCATACAAATTCTTATCTATTTGCCTATGTTTGGCCTTACCAGAGATCGACTAACAATGTATGGGTACAGTTGTATTTAAATGTAGATGCTTTTGAGTGTTTTTAAGCTCATTTGTTTGCGCATTTTTCCAGATGGTCTATTGGATAGAAATATGATAATTTATTTATAATACAATTAGTTAACAATACGCGTTTTTACTGGTCTAATGAGGTAAACAGCGCAGCGCATAAATACTAAGACGTTATACGCTAATTGAACTTTGTCGCTAACTTTAAGGGGGACACTATGGATGAACTAATTTTAATCAAAGACTTTGTGATATCGACATTAATGGCAGGATTTCTGGCTTATATTGCATACCAGCAATTGGAAACAAATAGAAATAAATTAAAGCTGGATTTATACAATAAAAGATTTGAAGTCTATTCAGTTTCTTTGACGTTTTACCAAGAACTAACAGGCTCTGGTGCATCAAAGGAGCTTGTAAGAGAGTTCATTGAAAAAAAGGAAGCTGCAAAGTTTCTTTTTTCAACGGAACCATCAATATATTCATTATTAGATGAGATGCATGAAAAATCATTTAAAATAAATGCAGTAAAAAAGAACCGTGATGATTTGGTAGATAATATCGAAGTAATGGATTTGTTAGCTAAAGATGCCACGGAAGCTGCAAATTGGTTTGGTCCTGCAATTAAAGAACTAAGCCAAAAAATGGAATTTTTTTTGAATACTTAAAAGCGTATAACAAGTTGCTGCACGCGGACTCGATACAGTTGTCGTGGTTTTTGCTAAAAGAAAAGGCAGCAAAAACAGCACCAACTTACTCGCCTGTGAGCAAGGCGTTATGTTTTTTGAGGAGAGTTGTAAGTGTATAAAAATCCAACTGATTTAGAGTTGCTTGAATGTATTTATAACCACTATAAATCAGAGTTCGCATTGTATGATTCAGATAAAACAATTAGAGCTGGGAAAGTATATGTGCCTATAGACTGCAAGTTCATTGCAGGGAAGTTGCATGCCGACCCAGAATTAGTATTTGGTCGATTGTATTATCACTTAGCTAATGTATACAAATATCAACAATCCAAAGGTGTTGAGGTTAAGTTGTTTGAGTTTGAAGTAGATAAACAACGTCATTGTATACAGTTTCCTGTTTTGGCGTCAGCCGTAGCCAATCTAAAAGCTGAACATCAACGCTATAAACACACGCTTATAGCTTCAATATTCGCGGTAGTAGTAGCTGTCGGTGCTGCGGCAATAACAGCATACGATGTATTTGGCTCCAAAAATGAGCCAGTGAATCACTCTACCCCAGACTGATTCATCACTCCGCTAAAACATGCCCTTAAGCCCTGTTATCGGGTATTGGAGGGCATTTTTTTACCCTAAAATGAATCAAATCTCTTAAGAACTGATTCAAGCTCACTTCATGACGGCACATTATCAACATAACGAGTTTGTGATGGTGGCGCAGTTTCCTGTAACGTAAATTGCATAAGGCTAATGGCTAAATTAGATCGTTTATATGCGCGGGAGTTGATGAGATTAAGCACTGGCATGTAAGGGACCGTTCGTGACAGGGATGTCACGGTCGAGCCCTCAAGGATGAGTTTATGGCGCGTCACTGGAAAGCCAGTGCTTAATCATTTTCTGATTATTTGCACATTGCCGCACACTCAGTACAGGGTTACTTAGTTGACACAATCAACTAATCTCGATATTGTTGATACAGTCAGCTATATCGAGAGCCTTCTATGTCGTCATTGTCACTCAGTGAAACTTTGCACAGATTAGTGCATGCCTACAAAAAGCAATTGCGTAGTGATATTGCTGCACAAGAGATTGATTTACCTGTCACTCATATCCGAGCCTTGAAGGGCGTGTGTCGCAATCCTGAATCGACAGCCCAGTCTATCGCCCTGCGTATGCAGCGGGATAAAGCACAAATTACCCGTGTTCTTAATGAGCTACAGCAGAGCGGGTTGATCACTAAAATCGATAACCCTAAGGATGGCCGCAGCCAGTTACTGCGACCCACGGCTGAGGGGGAAAAGATCATGACTCAGATCAATGCCTCAGAACGTAAAACCGTGGCGCGCATGACGCAGGCGCTCAGTTCAGACGAAGTTGATACTTTTATTAAACTTGCCAATAGGATCAGTAAAAGTGTGGATGATGCCGCTGCCGCCAAAAGTGAAACTGATTGCCTTACTCAAAAAAGACCATCTAGTAAGCCAAAAGATACGGCTGGAAACGGAGCCATTGAGTTGCGCTTAACGGGAGAACACGCCATAGGAGAAAATCATAATGAATAAACCTGCACCACGTGAGCTAGAAGTGATCCGCGCGACTTATATCACTCCGCATATGTTACGCATCACCTTAGGCGGTGCGGGATTGGCTGGATTTCCTGTCGATCAAGAGAGTGCCTATATCAAGTTGTTATTCCCACAAGCGGGTGAGCGTCCATTAATGCGAACTTACACTATCCGCCAGCAACGCGATGATGAAATCGATGTGGATTTTGTGCTGCACGATACTGACGGCCCCGCATCGAGTTGGGCGAAAACGGTGCAGGTGGGCGAACTCATTCAAATTGGCGGACCCGGACTTAAAAAACTGATCAACTTTGAGGCGGATTGGTTTTTACTCGCAGGTGATATGACAGCCTTACCCGCCATTAGCGTGAATCTGGAAAAATTGCCAAACAATGCAGTAGGTTACGCTGTGGTAGAAGTGCTAAGTGAAGCAGATATTCAACCTTTAGTGCATCCTGAACGCGTCGAGCTGCATTGGGTGATCAATCCTGAGGCCGATCCCGAAGGTCGCCCTTTGGTTGAGCGAATAGCCCAATTACCTTGGCTTGCTGGCGAGCCTGCCGTATGGATTGCCTGTGAATTTAATAGTATGCGCGCGTTAAGAAGACACTTTAAGCAAGCGCATGCATTGCCTAAGAGTCATTTTTATACCTCGAGCTATTGGAAAATAGGCTGTAACGAAGGTGAGCATAAGCTGGTAAAGCAAGAAGATGAGCTGTTAGAAAATGGGGCCAGTGTTTAAATTCAGATAAGGTCGCCAAGTTTGATTGAGCGACCTTATCTAACCTTCGCTTATGCCGTTTATGCTGCTGATGCACCTATTATTGATGGATCTATGCTACTGGTGAACTAGCTTGCCATTCTTCACTACATCTTTGCAGGGATTGACGCCGTAGCTGTAGGCCAACTGTGCAGGCGTGGCGATATCCCACAGACAAAAATCGGCTTGTTTGCCAACGACTAAACTGCCAACAGTGTCTTCAATTCCGAGTGCTTTGGCGGCATTTAAGGTGAGTCCTGTTAGGGCTTCTTCTGGTGTTAAACGGAACAAGGTGCAGCCCATATTCAGCATCAACAGGGTTGAGCAAATGGGGGATGAACCTGGGTTAAAATCGCTGGCGAGTACCATAGGTACGCCGTATTGGCGCAATAAATCGATAGGTGGTTTTTGGGTTTCCCGCAAAAAGTAAAAGGCGCCCGGCAGTAGTACGGCGCAGGTGCCGCTTTCACTTAAGGCTTTTACGCCTGTCTCATCTAAATATTCGATATGATCTACAGACTTAGCACCAAGACGTGCGGCCAGTGCACTGCCACCCATATTAGTTAACTGCTCGGCATGGAGCTTAATCTCTAAGCCCGCCGCTTTGGCTGCGCTGAGTACCCGTTCGGTTTGCTCAAGGTTAAAGGCGATATTCTCGCAGAACACATCTACCGCATCGGCGAGGTTTTCGGCGATCACTGCGGGCAGCATCTTATTGATAATTAAGTCGACGTAGCCGTCGCTATTGTCTTTATATTCTGGCGGAATCGCATGGGCGCCAAGGAATGTGGTCTTCACATCTACATGGTGATGCTTGCCGAGCTCGCGGGCGACACGCAGGATTTTCAATTCAGTTTCAGTATCTAAGCCGTAACCCGATTTGATCTCAACCGTAGTCACCCCTTCTTTGGCCAGCGCGTTTAAACGCTGACGGCCGAGTTCAAATAATTCTGCTTCATCCGCTTCGCGGCAAGCTTTAACGGTTGAAATAATACCTCCACCTGCACGAGCAATTTCTTCGTAACTGGCGCCCTGTAGGCGTAACTCAAATTCATTGGCGCGATTACCGGCAAAGATTAAGTGGGTGTGGGCGTCAATTAATCCTGGGGTGATCCAACCGCCTTTGCCCCTGTAAACGGGAATTGACAACACATCGAAGGCGGGCAGTTCGCTGCGGGGGCCAAGCCAAGCAATTTTGCCATCTTTTACTGCGATGGCCGCGTTGGTGATCGAACCATAAGGTGCTGATACGGAAGGGTCCATTGTGGCTAAGTTAACGTCTATCCAAACCTGATCCCAAGACATGTATTCCCCTTGCTGTGCTGGCAGATGTTAACCAAGTGATTAACGGTTTATTAAATTTATGTGAGCTGGCTTGTATTTACTTGTATATACAAGCTAGGATTGTAGCCGCAATTTTGAACGTTTGAAAGAGTGAATAGCACCTAGATTCTAGCGCTTTATATTGAGGAAATGTTTTGGCTACACCTAAGTTTGCAGAAATTAAGCAATACATTATCTCCTCTATCGAGTCGGGTGAGTGGGAAGAGCATGCTCGCGTGCCTTCTGAGAATCAGCTTGCCGATTTGTTTACCTGCAGCCGAATGACGGCGCGACGTGCGCTAACCGAGCTGACGGATAGCGGTGTGCTTGAGCGTTCTCAAGGGCTAGGCACCTTTGTCGCAGGGTGTAAATCCCAGTCGTCTATGTTGGCGATCCGCAATATTGCCGATGAGATAAAAGACCGCGGCCACGGCTATAGCGTACAGCAATGGGCGTTAGAGCAAGTCGCGGCGAGTACGAGTATCGCAATTTCCCTTGGACTTGAGCACGGTGCGACAGTATTCCATTCGATCTTAGTGCATTGCGAGCAGGGCTTACCGTTGCAAGTCGAAGAGCGTTATGTGAATCCCGAGTTGGCGCCCGATTATTTATTGCAGGATTTTACCCAGCAGACACCCCACGAATATTTGTCCCAAGTGGCACCGCTGACCGAGGCGCATCACACGATTGAAGCGATTATCGCCAGTGAAGAATTACAGCAAAGGCTCGAAATCCCCGCCACTGAGCCCTGTTTACAGATTTTACGCCGCACTTGGTCACGCCAAGGCGTCGTGAGTTTCGCAAAATTAGTTCACCCAGGTAGCCGCTTTAAACTCGGCGGCCACTTAACCTTTAGTAAGTAACGCCAGTGGCGTGATCAACAGATGTAAATCAGTAACTTAAATAGCTGCACCCTTATAAGTTAAAAGATAAAAACACAATAAAAATAATAGTGCTAACCCGTATTAGCGAGTTCGAGTTAGTACCACAGGTTGAAAGAGGAAAATTCAATGGATAAGCGCCACGACCCAAGCCGCCGTATTATTGCACCGCATGGCACACAATTAAGCTGTAAGAGTTGGCTCACCGAAGCGCCAATGCGTATGTTAATGAACAACTTACATCCCGATGTCGCCGAGCGCCCAGAAGACTTAGTCGTCTACGGCGGTATTGGCCGCGCCGCCCGCGACTGGGATTGTTATGACAAAATCATCGAAGTCTTACAACGCCTCGAAGACGACGAAACCTTATTAGTGCAATCGGGCAAACCTGTGGGCGTATTTCGCACCCATGCTGATGCACCGCGCGTGCTGATTGCTAACTCAAACCTAGTGCCACATTGGGCTAACTGGGAACATTTCAACGAGTTAGATAAGCTAGGTTTGGCCATGTACGGCCAGATGACCGCAGGTTCGTGGATCTACATTGGTACTCAAGGCATAGTTCAAGGCACCTACGAGACTTTCGTTTCTGTAGCGAAACAGCACTTTGAGGGTATCTCCAAAGGCAAATGGATCCTCACTGGCGGGCTAGGTGGCATGGGCGGCGCGCAAACGCTGGCGGGCACTATGGCGGGCTTCTCGGTGTTAGCCTGTGAAGTCGACGAGACCCGCATCGATTTCCGTTTGCGCACCCGCTATGTCGACAAGAAAGCCACTTCGCTCGATGAAGCATTGGCGATGATTGAAGCGGCAAACCAAGCTGGCAAGCCAGTATCCGTTGGCTTACTGGCAAATGCCGCCGATGTGTTTGCCGAACTGGTTAAGCGCGGCGTTACTCCTGATGTCGTAACCGACCAAACCTCGGCCCACGATCCATTAAACGGTTATCTGCCGCAGGGTTGGACTATGGCAGAGGCCGCAGCTATGCGTAAAACCGACGAAGCTGCTGTGGTTAAGGCGGCAAAAGCCTCGATGGCGGTGCAAGTACAAGCCATGCTCGATTTGCAAACTGCCGGCGCAGCAACGCTCGATTACGGCAACAACATTCGCCAAATGGCGTTTGAAGTGGGCGTTGAAAACGCCTTTGATTTCCCAGGCTTTGTGCCTGCATACATTCGTCCGCTGTTCTGTGAAGGCATTGGCCCGTTCCGCTGGGTAGCACTGTCTGGCGATCCAGAAGATATCTATAAAACCGACGCTAAAGTGAAAGAGCTTATTCCGGATAATCCACATCTGCACAATTGGTTAGACATGGCACGCGAGCGCATCGCCTTCCAAGGTTTGCCTGCGCGTATCTGCTGGGTCGGCTTAAAAGATCGCGCCCGTTTAGCGTTAGCCTTTAATGAAATGGTCAAAAATGGCGAGTTGTCGGCGCCCGTGGTGATTGGCCGCGATCACTTAGATTCTGGCTCTGTTGCCAGCCCGAACCGCGAAACCGAATCTATGCTGGACGGCTCAGATGCGGTATCCGATTGGCCATTATTGAATGCATTACTCAACACCGCTAGCGGCGCAACTTGGGTGTCTTTGCACCACGGTGGTGGTGTCGGCATGGGCTTTAGCCAACATTCGGGTGTGGTGATTGTGTGTGACGGCACAGATGCGGCGGCCAAACGTGTTGGCCGTGTGCTGTGGAATGACCCAGCGACAGGCGTGATGCGCCATGCCGATGCGGGCTACGAGATTGCGAAAAACTGCGCCAAAGAGCAAGGCCTCGACTTACCTATGCAAGAGTAGCCGATGCTAACTTCTTAAAATAACAATAATAACTAAAAGCTTGGAGCTAAAAATATGAAATCTGTGAATCACTTAGTGTTAACGCCGGGTAGCTTGAGCCTAGCGCAATTACGCGAAATCAGCCGCCATAAGCTGACACTCGAACTCGCGCCAGAGGCCATTACCGACATCAACACCAGTGCGCAAATCGTGCAAAAAGTGCTGGATGAAGGCCGTACCGTTTACGGCATCAACACGGGTTTTGGCTTGTTGGCCAATACCAAGATAGCGCCCGAAGATCTGCAATTGCTGCAACGCTCAATCGTGTTGTCGCACGCCGCAGGTACGGGCCAATACATGCAAGACGCCACAGTACGTTTGATGATGGTGTTAAAAATCAATTCATTAAGCCGTGGCTTCTCGGGCATTCGTTTAGAAGTGATTAACTTCTTAATCAGTTTAGTGAACGCCGAAGTGTATCCCTGCGTGCCAGAAAAAGGCTCTGTTGGCGCCTCGGGTGACTTAGCGCCACTGGCGCACATGTGTTTGCCTATGCTGGGTGAAGGCGAAATGAGCTATCGAGGCGAGTTAATTTCTGCCGCCGAAGGTTTAGAAATCGCTGGTCTCAAGCCAATCGATTTAGCGGCCAAAGAAGGGCTGGCCCTGTTGAACGGCACTCAAGCGTCGACTGCGCTGGCGCTGGAAGGGTTGTTCCACGCCGAAGACTTGTTCGCAGCAAGTTCAGTGATCGGTGCCATGAGCGTCGAAGCTGCTATGGGCAGCCGTAGCCCGTTTGATCCTCGCATCCATGCGGCGCGTGGTCAGAAAGGTCAAATCGATTCGGCCATGGTCTTCCGTCATCTACTGGGTGAAGAGTCTGAGATAAGCTTAAGTCATGCTAACTGTGAAAAGGTGCAAGATCCTTACTCACTGCGCTGTCAGCCACAGGTGCTGGGGGCTTGTTTGACCCAAATTCGTCACGCGGCCGAGGTGTTAGGCACTGAGGCCAATGGCGTAACTGATAATCCACTGGTGTTCCAAGACACCGGCGATATCATTTCGGGCGGTAACTTCCACGCCGAACCCGTGGCTATGGCGGCGGATAATTTGGCGATTGCGATTGCCGAACTGGGCTCCATTGCCGAGCGTCGTATTGCACTGCTAATCGATTCTAGCCTGTCGAAATTGCCCCCTTTCCTTGTGAAAAATGGCGGGGTGAACTCGGGCTTTATGATCGCCCAAGTGACGGCGGCGGCATTGGCGTCTGAGAACAAAACCTACGCTCATCCGGCATCAGTTGACAGCTTGCCAACATCGGCAAACCAAGAAGACCATGTTTCTATGGCGACCTTTGCGGCCCGCCGCTTGCGCGATATGAGCGAAAATACCCGTGGTGTACTGGCAATTGAATTGTTAGCGGCGGCGCAGGGTTTAGATTTCCGCGCGCCTTTAGCCCCAAGTGCTGCAGTGGCTAAGGCTAAAGCCGAATTACGTGAAGTCGTCGCTTATTACGATAAAGACAGATACTTCGCGCCAGATATCGAAGCCGCGACAGATTTGTTGTATACAGCGAGCTTTAACACTTATCTGCCAGCAGGAACGCTAGCCAGCTTTTAGGCGTTTGTTTTAGTTTAATGGCTGAACAGGTGTTTACTCCGCGGGAATAGGCTGCACTGAGGCGCTTTTGTTATCGCGCCCAGATTTTGCGCCTCAATGTGCTAAAAATAAGCGTTAAAAGGCAAAATTTAAGGTGCAGGCAGATTGCTTGTGCCTTTTTCTTTGGTTTTTATCTGCTTTTCCTCGATCTTTGTCTTTGCCATTTTGGTGTGTTTAACACCGCAGACTCTGCACTTTTTGCCCTAATCTTTACATTGTCAGTTTTTGTGGCTGTCTATCCCTCTATAAACCGTTACCTTTGTGTTTTTATCCGCCATCATTATGCATATTTGAATGCATATAATAATTTTTAATAACCATAACCCTATGGTGTGGGACAATATGGGGTTGTCATGTTGGACAAATTGTCTTTTGTGGTTTATTGGTTTTTAATTCCTTAAATTGTGCTTTTATTATCATTTGTTGGTTTTTGGTGCTTTATTTGAAATGTTTTTTGGAGTTAAGTTCTGTGGTTGTTTATTTGGGATCTTGATCTCATGTCATTATTTGTTATCTATTTCTTCTTTGGGGATAATCTTAAATTAAGTGTGGTCTTTAGTAGGACTCACTCAATCGGTTGCCATTTTTACCACAGCAACCACTAGACTCATAACGACAAGAGTGTGAGAGGACGCAATGAACAGACGCCAGTTTTTTAGACTGTGTGCTGCCGGAGCTGCCACCTCAGCAATTTCAGCGTTGGGATTGATGTCCGAAAAGGCCTATGCGGCCGTTCGAGAATTCAAACTCATTAGCGCGAAAGAAACCCGCAATAACTGCTGCTATTGCTCAGTGGGTTGCGGATTGCTGATGTACAGCAAAGGAAGTAACGGCAAAAACGCCGAACAAAGTATTTTCCATATCGAAGGGGATGCAGACCATCCAGTCAACCGCGGGGCCTTGTGTCCTAAGGGTGCTGGTCTAGTGGATTATGTGAACAGCCCTAATCGTCTTAAATATCCTGAGTACCGTGCGCCAGGCAGTAATGAATGGACTCGTATCAGCTGGACTGAAGCTTACCAACGCATCGCCCGTCTGATGAAGAATGACCGTGATGCTAACTTGATTGAAAAGAATTCTGCTGGGATGACGGTTAACCGTTGGCTTAGCACTGGGATGATGACCTCGTCGGCGATGCCGAATGAAGGCGGCTATATCACCCAGAAATTTGCACGGGCACTGGGCCTAGTTGCAATCGATACTATTGCGCGTAACTGACACTCTCCAACGGTAGCAAGTCTTGCTCCGACATTTGGACGTGGTGCCATGACCAACCACTGGATCGATATTAAAAACTCTAATTTGATCATTATTATGGGCGGTAATGCTGCAGAGGCTCACCCTGTCGGATTCGGCTGGGTTACAGAAGCTATGCAACATAACAACGCTAAACTTTTGGTGGTCGATCCTCGCTTCACCCGTAGCGCCGCTGTGGCCGATTACTATGCGCCGATCCGCTCGGGCACAGATATCGCCTTCCTGCTCGGGGTGATCCGCTATCTTATTGAAACTAAACAAGTGAACTACGACTATGTGAAGGCTTATACCAATGCCAGTTACATAGTGCGCGAAGACTTCTCTTTTAGTGAAGGTCTGTTCAGCGGTTTCGATGAAGAAACAGATAGCTACAATAAAGAGTCTTGGTACTACGAGTTAGACGAACAGGGTTACGCGAAAATCGATCCTAGCTTCGAACATCCACGCTGTGTGTGGAACTTAATGAAGCAACATGTAGAACGCTATGACTTTGAAACAGTAAGCAATATTACCGGTACGCCGATTGCGGACTATGAGATCGTTTGCCAACAAATTGGTAGCACTCATACCCACGATAGAGCCGCGACCTTTATGTATGCCTTAGGTTGGACTCACCACAGTAAAGGGGCGCAGAACATTCGCTCTATGGCCATGGTGCAGTTGCTGCTGGGTAACATTGGGGTGTTGGGCGGTGGTGTTAACGCTCTGCGTGGACACTCGAACGTGCAAGGCGCGACCGATATGGGTTTATTGTGTCAAAGCTTGCCCGGTTACCTCAAGTTACCGAACGAAAAAGACATTAATCTTAAAACCTATCTCCACAACTATACCCCTGTCGCTCTGCGTCCGGGTCAAACCAACTATTGGCAAAATTACCCTAAATTCTTTGTTTCGCAAATGAAGAGCTTTTGGGGCGATAACGCTACGGTTGAAAATGACTTTGGTTATGACTGGTTGCCGAAATGGGACAAGCAGTACGACTTTACTAAACACTTAGATATGGCTTTCCACGGCGAAGTGAATGGCTACATTATCCAAGGTGTTAACGCCATTAACTCTATGCCAAACCGTAATAAGGTACTCAAAGCCTTGAGTAATCTTAAATACATGGTGGTGTTGGATGCCTTGGCAACGGAAACTGCAACCTTCTGGCAAAATGCCGATGGCTTCAATGAAGTCAATCCCGCTGAAATCATGACGGAAGTGTTCCGTTTACCTACGACGTGTTTTGCCGAGGAAGAAGGTTCCATCGTCAACTCTGGCCGTTGGATGCAGTGGCATTGGAAGGGAGCTAACCCGCCGGGTGAAGCCAAGCCAGATGCTGAGATTCTCTCTGGCGTCTTAATGGCAATGCGTGAACTGTACAAACAAGAGGGCGGTAAGCTGCCTGAGCCAGTGCACGCGATGAGCTGGAATTACCACAATCCTCACTCACCGCACGCTGAAGAAATCGCTCGCGAGCTTAACGGTAAGGATCTCGTGACTCAACGTCAGCTCAGTAGTTTTGCTGAACTGAAAGCTGATGGTAGTACCGCCAGCGCCTGTTGGATTTATGCGGGTTCTTGGACCGAAGAAGGCAACTTGATGGCTCGCCGTGACAACCATGATCCTTCCGGTAAAGGTGTTACTCCGGGTTGGGCATTTGCTTGGCCAGCAAACCGTCGTGTGCTGTATAACCGCGCTTCTTGCGATATCAACGGCAAACCTTGGGATCCAAAACGCACTATCGTCGAGTGGGTTGACGGTAAGTGGCACGGTATCGATGTGGGCGACTTCAATATGAAGTTAACACCACAGGAATCCGCTGGCCCCTTCATCATGCAACCCGAAGGTGTGGGTCGTTTCTTCGCCCTTAAACTATTGGCCGAAGGTCCGTTCCCTGAGCACTACGAGCCGATGGAGTCGCCTATTGGGTTGAACCCGTTACACAAGGTCACCAGTAACCCTGCGGTACGTATGTTACCGGGTGTGAAGGAAACCTTAGGTTCCCATAAGGACTTCCCTTATGTGGCAACTACTTACTGTGTAACTGAACACTTTAACTTCTGGTCTACGCATGCTCGTTTAGCTGCGATTTCTATGCCTGAAACCTTCGTCGAAATCGATGAAATGTTAGCGGCAGAAAAAGGTATCGCCAATGGGGATTGGGTCACTGTCAGCTCTAAACGCGGCAGCATTGAAACCAAAGCTTTAGTGACTAAACGGCTACAGCCGTTAAAGGTAAATGGCCAGTTAGTCCATACCGTCGGGTTACCCCGTCACGGCAGCCATAATGCACTCACTCGTAAGAGTTACTCCTGTAACGTACTCACCACGGAAGTGGGGGATGCAAATACACAGGTGCCTGAGTTCAAAGCATTTTTGGTTAACATCACTAAAGCGGAGGGGATCTGATTATGGCATCACAAGACATTATCCGCCGCTCCGGTACTTCAGCGGTGACGCCTGCGGCAAAGGGGCGTAATTCGTCAGAAAAGGTCGCCAAGCTGTTCGACGCCACTAAGTGTAATGGCTGTAAAGCCTGCCAAGTGGCGTGTTCTGAGTGGAATGATTTACGGGAAGAGGTAGGTACTTTCCAAGGCAGTTACCAAAACCCTATGTCGCTATCGGGCCAATGTTGGACCCTGATGGAGTTCCATGAGGTGATGGAAAGCAACAAGCTGCGTTGGCAATTTACCCACTCGGCCTGTATGCACTGTGCCGACCCTGCCTGCTTAACGGCCTGTTCGACCTCGGGCGCGATTATCCAGCACGCCAATGGTGTGGTGGACTTCGATTCGGACAAATGTATCGGCTGCGGTTATTGCGCCAGTGCTTGTCCCTTTGATGTGCCCAAAATCGATCCTAAGGATAACAAGGCCTACAAGTGCACTATGTGCTCTGACCGCTTGGCTGTGGGATTGGAACCTTCCTGCGTTAAGTCCTGTACCACAGGGGCGCTGCGTTTTGGCACCCGTGAGGACATGTTGTTCTACTCGCAAAAACGGGTCGAAGAACTGAAGGAAAAGGGCTTTGCTAAGGCAGGACTTTATAACCCTGAGGGTGTAGGTGGCACGGGTATGATGATGATATTGCACGATATCAATCAGCCAGAAAGCTACAACATGCCCGATAACCCGCAGATCCCACTGTCACTCACTCTGTGGCAGGACTGGGTCAAACCTTTAGGCACTATGGGCATTCTTGCCACTGCCGCCGTCGCTTGTCTGCATAAGATCACCGTCGGTCGCAATATAGTCGAAGAAGACCAACCGGGTTATCAACCGCCAGAGAAAGAGGCTAAGCAGGAAGAGGGGGCCGACAAATGAGCAAGCATGATAAGCAAGAAATGATAGTGCGTCACAAGCTGTTCGATCGCATCTGTCATTGGTTCATTGTGGCGGTTGGCCTAGTGACATTTCTCACTGGCTTCTCCTTCTTCTATCCGTCGTTTCAATGGCTGGGGGCGATAGCGGGCACACCGCAATTGGCGAAGTTTATTCATCCCATTGCGGGCTTGATGATGTGCTTACCTCTGATGTTGATGTTGGTGCGTTACTACAAACACAACAAATGGGAAAAGCACGACCTCGCTTGGATGCTCGCCATTAAGGATGTGATGTTCGAGAACGAGGAGAAAATCCCGCCTATCGGCCATTACAACCCTGGGCAAAAGGTATTGTTTCGCGCCTTCGTGCTGAC
This sequence comes from Shewanella sp. SM29, assembly GCF_025654245.1. Classification (NCBI taxonomy): domain Bacteria; kingdom Pseudomonadati; phylum Pseudomonadota; class Gammaproteobacteria; order Alteromonadales; family Shewanellaceae; genus Shewanella; species Shewanella sp. SM29. The sequence continues at coordinate 91,913 of NZ_JAKKRN010000008.1, read as the reverse complement.
ATCTATCACTTTAACGGTGACGGGAATCATCATGTGGCAGCCTTACTTTGCGCCCTATTTCTCCGCCACTGTGGTGGGTTGGGCCATTCTGTTGCACGCCATTTGTGCGCTCATCATGTTGATTTTTGTGATGGTGCATTTCTGGATGGCGACATGGGTGGAAGGGTCGGTTAAGGGCATGCTTTACGGCAAAGTCTCTAAGGCTTGGTGCCGCAAACATCACCCTGTGATGTTGGATGAACATTCGGACGTGGAGAAACATTAATGAGTCATACAGCCGAGATACCTCTGGCCCAAGGCAGCGAATCGCCGCTGGAACTTAAACCGTTAAAAGCGGCAGATCCCCAAGCTGTGTATCACAGAAGGGCGCAACGTTTGCTGTCATTGGCCAAGGACTCGCCGCTGGCTGATTACTTTGAGCTATGTCGCCGTTTGGTCTCTATACAGGCCAGGTTAGCGCAGGAGGCTGACTTCGGTAAGCTTCTCGCTTGGGGGAAAGATGAGGCGACTCCGCTTTCCCTGTTGGGCTCAGAGGCAGATAGCTATTGGCAAGGACTGCTACAGCAACTGTTAAGTGATTTGTTGCCGCAGGTGGATGAATCCATAGCTCGGGTAGTGCGTTTGCTGATGCAGCAATCGCCCGAGCAACTGAGTTCTTGGGGGCGTTCACTACGCCAAGGGCATGTCAGTGAAGTGCCTGCCCGTTTTAGCTTATTCATCTGGGCGGCGATGGGCGTTTATTGGTCGCATTGGGCACCTATGGTCATCAAGCGGATGGATCCGTGCAAGGTGGCGCAGCAGAGTATGTGTCCCGTGTGTGGATGTCATCCGGTGGCGAGTGTGATTGTCGATCAGCCTCGAGCTGGTTTGCGCTACCTGCATTGCAGTCTGTGCGAGAGCGAATGGCATTACATTCGCGCCCATTGCACCAGTTGCGGTCAGGACAAAGAGATGACGATTTGGTCGCTAGATGATGCCAAGGCTCAAGTGCGGATCGAAAGCTGCGATGAATGTCATGGCTATACCAAGATGATGTTCGTCGAAAACTCGCCGTCTATGGATGTGGCGGCAGACGATCTCGCAACCTTGATGTTAGACAGTGAGCTAAATGCTAAGGGCTTTGGTGCAACAACACTGAACCCACTGCTACTGGCCCACGAAACCACGTAAGCCACATAGCTTAAACAAATGCGGGAGGGAGTCGGGTTGCTGATCCCTTCCTGCTTTTTATAAACCAATGGCAATAATATAAACAAAATGACACAGATGATGACCCAAGCACCTGAAACACTACAAGTTCTGTACCGAGCTTTGCCTTCAATGGATAGCCTACTTGCAGAGCCTAGTTTTGTGGTATTGCAGCAGTCCTACGGCAAAGCGGCAGTAAAGTCCGCACTGGATACCCAGTTAAAGGCGGCGCGCAGCTTAATTGGCCGTGAGCACCGTTTGCCGACATGGTGTGGCGAGCTTGCGCAATTGCACAGATGTTTGGTTGATCAACTGTCTAACGATTACAGCCACAGCTTAAAACCCGTGTGGAATCTCACTGGCACCATATTGCATACCAACCTTGGCCGAGCGCAGCAGTCAGAAGCGGCAATTCGAGCCGTGACTTCTGTTATGCGCTACCCCACACCGCTGGAGTTTGAGCTTGCGGCAGGTGAACGTGGTCACAGGGATAATGCGATCAGTGCTTTAATCCAGCGCTTAACGGGTGCCGAGGCTTGTTGTGTCGTGAATAACAATGCCGCAGCTGTGTTGTTGATGCTGTCAGCGGTGGCTGCGGGGAAAGAAGTCATCGTCTCCCGTGGTGAGTTGGTGGAAATTGGCGGCGCATTTCGCATCCCTGACATTATGCGCCAAGCGGGTTGCACCTTAGTCGAGGTCGGCAGCACCAATCGGACTCACCTTAAGGATTATGAGCAGGCCATTACTGAAAATACCGCTGCGATAATGAAGGTCCACACCAGTAATTATCATATCAGTGGTTTTACTGCCGCAGTGGAGGAGGCAAGGCTGGGTCAGTTATGCCGTGAGCGTGGCATATCACTCATTTCAGATCTTGGCAGCGGTTCACTTACTGATCTGCGCCGCTTTGGTCTAAAGCAAGAACCTACGCCCCAAGCCATGCTAGCCGATGGAGTCGATCTAGTCAGTTTTTCCGGCGATAAACTATTGGGTGGCCCTCAGTCTGGTTTGATCGTTGGCAAACAGTCGCTGATTAAGCAGTTACAGAGTCATCCACTAAAGCGCGCCCTGCGTTGCGATAAGCTGATTTTGGCGGCGTTAGAAGCGACATTGATCCACTATCTTAACCCTGAAACCTTAGACATTGAGCTGCCTATTATGGCGAAATTTGCCCGTAGCCAAGAGACGTTATGGCAGATTGGTCGTCGCTTACAGCAAGCTTTGGTTCCACATTTTGAACCTTGTTATCGCATTGAGTTAGTCGAGTGCCAAACACAGGTCGGCAGTGGCTCGCAGCCAGATACTTTTTTACCCTCAGTGGCGCTGTGTTTTACCGCACTCAATGGCGGCAGTTTAAGCCTATTAGAGCAACATTTTAAGCAGGCGGCACGGCCTATCATAGGCCGCATGAGTCAGGACCAACTCAGGTTAGATCTGCGCGGTCTTGATAGTGAAGCCGAACTCCTCGCCGAGTTGAGCACTTTAGGTGTGCAGTTGTGATCATTGTGACTGCGGGTCATGTCGATCATGGCAAGAGCACGCTTATTCGTGCTTTGACTGGGATGAATACCGATCGTCTGCCGGAGGAAAAACGCCGTGGTATGACGATCGATCTTGGCTATGCGTTTATGCCACTTCGAGATGGTTCGCGCCTTGCTTTTATTGATGTGCCCGGCCACGAAAAATTTATCAACAACATGCTGGTGGGCGTGAGTCATGCTCGACACGCCCTGTTGGTGATGGCCTGTGACGATGGCGTAATGCCGCAAACCCGTGAGCATCTGCAAATTCTTGCGCTCTTACCTTTGCACAGTTTGACCTTAGTGCTAACTAAGCGGGATTTAGTTGATAGTGGTACGGCGGCACAGCTTGTCGCCGATGGACTTACTTTGCTCGCCGAGTATGGCATTGAGGCCAGTGGTGTTTTTGAAGTGTCGGCGAATGGCACCGCCGACTTAGCATCTCATGGCGTGGCGGCGCTGAAGGCGCATATTCTTGATTTAGGTGAGCAAGAGTCAAAGCGGGCGGAGGATGCCAGCAGCTTTAGGATGACGCTCGATCGCGCCTTTAGTGTTAAAGGTGCGGGTTGTGTCGTGACGGGCACAGTGATCAGCGGCAGCGTATGTGTGGGGGATAGTCTTTTTAGCTCAGGGCAAAAGGCCAAACTCAGAGTGCGAGGCATACATTGTCAGGGACAAGAAGCCCAAAGGGCTGTCACTGGTACACGCGTAGCACTCAATTTAACGGGTGTCGATAACCATAGGGAGCCAGAGCGTGGCGATTGGCTGAGCAGTTTGCCTCAAGCAGAGCTCTGTAGCCGCCCCGTTGTGCACATTCGAGCCTTCGATTTTTTAGGCTGTGAGTCATTAGTGCATTGGCAAAATGTCCACTGTCACCATGGCGCCGATCATACTTTAGGTCGAGTTTCCCTGTTAAATGAAGCTGATGAAGAAGGCTTCTGTCTGGCGGAGTTAGTACTCGAAAAGCCACTACTCCTATGTCAGGACGATCGAATTGTCCTGCGACACATTGGGGGTAAACAGACTTTAGGTGCGGGGCGAGTGTTGGCGTTGAAAGTCCCTAATCGTAAGAAACGTACGCCTGAACGAGTCGCGAGATTACTGCAATTAGCACGCTTGGATAATCCTGCCCATGTGGTGGCTTTACTCGGCCAAACTCAGGCGCTAGAGCTTGATGAAATCGCGTGGCGTTGGCAATTAACCGACGAAGGGCTTGCAATGCTGTTAGCCCAAGCGGGTTTAGTCCGTTTTGGGGCATTTGCTATAGCGACAAGTTTGCTTGAGCAAGAAAAACAACAGTTTATTACTTTACTTAGCGAGTTCCATCAACAGCATCCCGACCAACTTGGGCTTGGGCGTAATCGCCTGCAGCGCATGAGCCATAGCGCTTTGCCGCCCGAATTAGCCAATAAAGTGCTCGACACGCTTTGCCAAGAAGGTCGCATGGTGCTGCGTGGTGCCTTGTTGCAGCTCGCTGAACACAAAATAGTACTAGACGCTGAGGCTCAGCATTGTTGGCAGGCGCTTGCGCCTTGGCTTGCCGAGCAAACCGCCCCCGTATGGGTCACCGAAATGGGCGAATACCTTGCGCTAGAACCTGCCAAATTAAGGTTGTTGTGTTTCCAGCTGGTGCAGCAGGGGTTTATTACTGCAGTGGTGAAAGACAGGTATTTGCTCAGCGAACAAATCTGTTACTACGCCAGCTTAGTGCGTACTCATATTGCAGAACACGGCAAGCTCGAAACGGCAGAATTTAAAGACATGGTTGGGCTTGGGCGTAAGGTGAGTATTCAACTGCTTGAGTTCTTTGACAGAAGTGGTTTTACCCGTAGGAAGTATCGAAGTAATAGCCGAGAAGTTCGGGATGCGGAGTTGTTTTTTTCCCATGAGAATTGGCGGAAGAACATAGGAGTCGAACCTACCCAGGACTGCTGGCAGCCCTACCCGGATTTGAAATCCGGACGCCTCACCGGAGACGACGTTCTTCCAATAGAAGACTTAGGGATAGTAGAAAATGCGTAAGGATGATTCAAGGCGATTCTTATTTAGTTTATGGGTTTGTGATACAAGTCTTAAATTGTCATCAAACTAATTGTTTTTATTTGGTTTTATAGTTTTAAAGGGGCGCTATGGAATATCATTCACATGAAGTGGTGACAGAAAGAAACGTAGTCTTGTTAGAACATGGGCACGCATCTGAGCTGACTGACTACTTAGCTAATGAAGTGCGAGTCGCACTGGTCTATAACGGCATAGCGCATACCGTGATGTTGGCGAGTCCTCAAGATTTAGAAGCCTTCGCTATTGGTTTTACGTTATCTGAACGTATCGTTTCCCATATCAATGATATCAAAGGGGTGGAGCTCGAGTTCACCAGTGAAGGCGTGTTGATCCAAGTGGAAATCAACCAACGATGCTTTATGGAACTCAAGCAACAAAGGCGCAATATGGCGGGGCGCACAGGTTGTGGATTGTGCGGCGTCGCCCAGCTCGAAGAGGCCGTCAAGCCTGTGATGCGGGTGGACTCAGATGCCAGATTCGATATCGAACACTTACAGGTCGCACTTGGGCAAATTCAAGATAATCAACAACATTTTAAGCTGACGGGCGCCACTCATGCGGCCATGGGGCTTAACCATCAAGGACAGATCATCGCCGCCTATGAGGATATCGGCAGGCATATCGCACTAGACAAGCTAATTGGCGCCTTTTCCGCTCACAATGTGGAACGTCCAGTGGCCGTATTGCTCACCAGTCGCGCGAGTTTTGAGATGGTGCAAAAGGCCGCTAGTGCCAATATCCAAATTCTGTTTGCTATGTCCGCCGTGACTTCACTGGCGTTGGAATTAGCAGAGAAAAGCAATATCACGCTTATCGGATTTTGCCGTAATGGCAGGGCAACGCTTTACACCCACGGTTATCGCCTGTTGGGGCAGCAGTGTGTCAGCTTAGCTAAAGCCATTTAAGCGTGAGGCCACTTGAGATTGAAGTTGTCGAACGACTTCAATCACTCTGGCACACAGGTTATAAGCGCATTGCGCTTATTTTTTATAGTCTCGTTCATTAGGGTAATGACATGACATGGCAACAATTTAAACAAGAATATTTAGTCCGTTTTTGGGCACCTATGCCAGCGGTTATCGCTGCGGGTATCCTTTCTACTTACTATTTTGGTTTGACCGGAACCTTCTGGGCTGTTACTGGGGAATTCACTCGTTGGGGTGGTCATTTACTGCAGTTTTTAGGTGCAGAGCCTGAAACCTGGGGTTATTTCAAAGTGATAGGTCTGCAGGGCTCTCCTCTAGATCGTATCGACGGCATGATGATTATCGGTATGTTTGGTGGTTGTATTGCCGCTGCGCTTTGGGCCAATAACGTCAAACTGCGTATGCCACAGAGCCGTATCCGTATTGCTCAGGCACTGATCGGCGGCATTATTGCTGGCTTTGGTGCCCGTTTAGCTATGGGTTGTAACCTTGCCGCCTTCTTCACGGGTATTCCTCAGTTCTCTTTACATGCTTGGTTCTTTGCTTTGGCGACTGCGGCAGGCTCTTACTTTGGTGCAAGATTTACCTTACTGCCGATGTTCCGTATTCCGATAAAACTGAAAAAGGTAAATAAAGCGACTTCAATCAAGCAGGACGAAAACCAAGCTAGACGTCGTTTCCGTATCGGTATGCTGGTGTTTGTAGGCATCGTCGGTTGGGGGTTATTGACTATGTTCAATGCGCCTAAACTAGGCATTGCTATGCTCTGTGGTGTTGGTTTTGGTTTATTAATCGAACGGGCGCAAATCTGCTTTACCTCAGCGTTCCGCGATATGTGGATCACTGGTCGTACTCACATGGCGAAGGCGATTATCTTAGGCATGGCGGTCAGTGCGATAGGCATTTACAGCTATGTGCAACTGGGTGTGCCACCTAAGATCATGTGGGCTGGCCCTAATGCGGTGATCGGCGGCTTACTGTTTGGTTTTGGTATTGTACTGGCTGGTGGTTGTGAAACGGGTTGGATGTATCGTGCAGTCGAAGGCCAAGTGCATTTCTGGTGGGTGGGCTTAGGTAACGTGTTGGGTTCAACCTTACTGGCGTATTACTGGGATGATATCGCTCAGCCATTAGCAACGAACTGGGACAAAGTTAATTTACTGACCAGCTTTGGCGATAAAGGCGGATTATTGCTGACCTATGTGCTGCTGGGGCTCTCCTTTGGCGCTATGTTGCTGTGGGAAAAACGTTTCTTTGCTCGTAAGGCGAAGCGTGATGAACAATTGCTAGCGGAGGCGGCGTAATGGCTCAATATATTCCAGATTATCAACTCGATATGGTGGGTGAACCTTGCCCTTATCCCGCAGTGGCTACCCTTGAGGCTATGCCAAAGTTAAAGCCCGGTGAAATTCTCGAGGTGATTAGTGACTGCCCGCAGTCTATTAACAACATTCCCCTCGACGCTAGAAATCATGGTTATAAAGTGCTGGAAATTGAGCAGAATGGTCCGACTATTCGTTATCTTATCCAGCGTTAATCACTGACCTTCGCGATTATGAAAACAAAAAAGCACAAACTTATGTTTGTGCTTTTTACTATTTCCTCAGGAAATACAATTAGCTTCCTCAGTAAAAGTTTCTTTCAGCTAATTGGGCAAATTCAGGATTAGCCTTGGCAATCTACTGGCAGATATTCATCCGGAATACCGTTGCTGCTGCAAACCCAAGTGATATTATTTTGCTCATCAACTTGAGGCGATAAATAGACTTCATAGCCTTGATAATCCCCGAGTGCTTCGCTTCCTATAAAACCGACTATGCCATCTGTGTACAGATTAAATGTCGCAATCTGCTCGTCCGTGAGTCCAAGCACATCCAATTCGGTTGGCCAAGCTTTGTTGGTTTGATAGTAGCCGACTAAGATGTCAGTGATCGGTGCCAGTGCTTGATGTTGCTGGTCGATACTGGCAATGGCCAGTGCCGCATCGGGTACATTCAATGCTGCTGGTGTGGCTTCGGTCGTGGTTGGTGCCTCATAACTCGTGGTGGCACCCATCTTCTCTTGATAGTCCTTATACGCTGGCAACGCGACAGCTGCAGCAATACCAATAATCGCAGCGAAGATTATCAATCCACCGCCCGCTGTGCCTAAACGTGGCATAAAGAAGCTGAGTACATAGGCCCATGCACTGCGTGATGGCGGTGCATATTCCACTCCTTGTGCTTTGGCTTGGACTCTCGCCATGCGCTTGGTCAACCAAGGATAGCTGCCATTAAGCTCGTGCAGCGACATCCAAAAACCACTCGACTCACTGGCTTGGCGGATATATTGATCCACATTCATACGTTTCCATTGCTCGACACCAGCGGCTAACACAGCAACGGCATTTGTGGCTGAACGTAAGCTGTTGCAGCAACGTAATCCGTGGAGATCGCAGGTATATTCACAGGCGCGAGAATAAGCCGCACCCACTAAAGGTAACCAAGTGGCGAAGACTAAGAAGGGCGCTTTACCTATATGATTGCGGCGAATATGGCCTAACTCGTGGCCGATATAGAAGTTGAGCGCATCTTTATCTGACTCAAGCGCATCCACAATCGATGAAAATAGCACTATATAGTTGCGACCGAGGAAGCGTGTCGCCAGTGCGTTTAACATGCCATCAGCGGCCAATAAGTAAGCGCGTGGTGGCTCGCGCATTTCTAAACGTTCGCAACAGGCTAAATATTGTTTATGTAATTCAGGAAATTGCTCTGCATTGATTTCGACAGCCGTGCCTTTTAAGTAGCTGATAAAGGCGGAGTGGCTAAAGAGATAAATAATGAAAAACATCAACACATAGAGCAGCGCCATGCCAAAAGTGCCTATGATCAATGCCGCCCAGACGATCCCAGAAATAATAGCTAACAGAGTGAACAGCGATTTTTCCTTCGAATAGACAATATCTGTCATTTGAATGGGATTCTCGTTCCCTGCGGTAATAACTTGTTCCATGTTGATCCTTTTCCTTGTGAAGAGACAAACGGCGTGAAAGTAGTCAATTTTACTCGAAAATTCAACCACTATCGTGTACAAAGCAAAAAATTAACCGTTTTGTCATTAGTTTAATCAGCTATGCGCAAATTGGAGTAGGTCGATTTCATCAGGATTTTGTGGTTTTTTAGCGCTAGAGAGTCCGATTATGCAGGCGGACATAGGTTGGTAAGTGGCTCTTAGTCTCTGGGCATTTTCCTCGCAGCGCACTAGAATTAGGTGTTTTCGCAGCATATCGGCTGAGGGTTAAGTCTTAAGTTAGAACCGAGATAAAAGTAAATCACATCACTATGAGTGCACTTTAAGGCATGGTTCTTCAAGGCAGAGTGCTTTGAGTCAGGCTCGGTTAAGCCTATATAGGGTTAGCTATGGCAAGCGTTAAAACAAACCACAGAAATATAAAGGAATTGAGATGGCTAAGTTAACAAATAAGATGATAAGTAATCGATTGGGTTTCAAATGGTACTGTGCCGCAGGCATGATGGTTAGCGCGTTAAGTGTGGGAGCAATGGCGGCTAACGCACCTTCTTTTGACTGCACGAAAGTGAATGCTGGCAGTATTGAAGACATGGTCTGTAAGGATGCAGGGCTGAACCAACTTGATAATCAGTTAGCTAAGGTTTATAGCCAAGCGCTTGAAAAAGCGAAGAATGAACAACCTCCTACTTTAAAGGCGATGCAACGTGGTTGGGTGAAAGGCCGTAATGAATGCTGAAAGAGCGACGATAAGCACGCGTGTATTGAATCTAGCTATCAAACCCGCATTGCCGAACTGCAGGCACAATATCGTTTAGTCGACATGACCGGCCCAGTGTTTTATGCCTGTGACGGCAATCCTGCTAACGAAGTGGTCGTGACTTATTTTAAAACCGAACCTGCCACCCTGATTGCTGAACATGGTGATAGTACTTCATTAATGTTTGTGCAACCCAGCGGCAGCGGCGCTAAGTATCAAGGCCGCAATGAAAGCCTATGGGAACATCAAGGCGAAGCTAAAGTGGTTTGGGGCTACGAAGCACCAGAAATGACCTGTAAACTGGTGACCAAATAGGATTGATTTAAGGTCGCCATGAAACAAGCTCTAGTGCATATCGCCTTAGTCGTAAGAGATTACGACGAGGCGATTGATTTTTATGTGAATAAATTGAAATTCGAATTAGTCGAAGACACTTATCAAGCCGAGCAAGATAAGCGCTGGGTCGTTGTTGCCCCACCGGGTTCTAAGGGCGCGTCTATCTTGTTAGCGCGGGCGTCTAAACCTGAGCAGTTTGATTTTATCGGTAATCAGGCGGGTGGGCGGGTGTTTTTATTCTTGAATACCGATGACTTTTGGCGTGATTATCGCCGCATGGTCGCCGATGGCGTGGAGTTTGCGCGTGAGCCGCAAGAACAAGACTATGGCATAGTCGCTGTGTTTAAAGATCTCTACGGTAACTTATGGGATTTACTGCAATTGAATCCGAATCATGTCATGGCTAAGCGAATGAGTTAAGATTCAGTATTTCGTATGAATTACCGCGTAAGCTATTTAATGGAGTCAAACACTGGGAATACTCTTTGTGTTTGACCTCTGTTAAGTTCGTCGAAAATTCTCAGTTATTGATCATTTTTATTGGGCATTCACTGTAAATTTCAATCTATTCTTATGGAACGGATAGATTTTATAATGGATTGGTCAATGCCATTATGTTTTTATTCAAAATTAAATATCTATCGAATAAATTATTCTTTGGTTTTTATAATTAACTATTCACTTTTTTCGTACTTTAGTATTTAACTCACATTTAAATTAATGAGCGTCAGCTTTTGTTGACAGTTTTATTCGTCACTTATTTGCATAGGCGATTATTGTCACTTAGCTTCTTTAATGTTCTCTAGCTATAAAAATTTAGTCGTGAATAACATTACGTCTAAAGCAAGCTGGCATTTGAAAATAATATTTAATCTGAGTGACTTACTAAAGGAATATGATAAGTATGAATTTTTTTAAAATACGTTGCACGGCATTATGGATAGGCCGCGCGTTAAGTGTCTCCGCGATAATAGCGTTACCATCGATGGCATCTGATATGCCAACCAGTCAGTATCATATTGATGCAGAAGAAATAAAAATGGTAGATATGCCTAGCGTATTACTGCCATTTAATAATCTGATATTTTTATATGGCGTAGATGCGTCGCAGTTTGATTTAGCTGACTTTATTTACGTCAATGTTCCTGACTTAATTGATAAAGAAGAGGCGATTACGCATTGGGCTGGATATTATAGTATTAACCCCAAAGTCATACTGACTTTGATGGAAATGCAATCTCAGTTAATTTCGTCTCCGACAGCTGAAGCGCTTAACCGACCTTTGGGAACATTATCGGATAAACAGGGTTTTGAGGAACAACTCCAAGATGTATTGGCTCAGCTATCACAACGTTTTTATGCCTATGAAGAGTCTCAATTAAAAGGCCTATACCCGCCAAGTACCGACGCAGTTAATGCATCGAGTTTCGCATTATTGGCTTTGTTAAACGGTCATAGGATAGAGCAACAGCAACATGCCGTTATGACGGGTGAGCACGCTTTGGGATTGGACCCATTCATTGAGCAGTTTAGATTATTATTTGGCAATACTGACCGTGAGCTGTTAATGAGTTCCGTTGCTAAAAATCCGCTTGTAGCTGATTCAACTCAGTCGATGCAACAAGTCGTCCCATTGGCGAATATTACCGCGAGTAGTCTGCCACCCAGTAACATGTTGCAAATGCCTTGGCGACAGGGATATTCATGGCAATCCAATGGTGCTCATTCGCATACTGGGTCTGGCTATCCGCTATCATCAATCGATGTATCCTACGATTGGCCACAATGGGGAAGTCCGACGTATTCGGTTGCTTCCGCACATGATGGGACTGTCAATGTGTTGTCTCGCTGCCAAGTACGGGTGACCAATGCTAACGGTTGGGCGACTAACTATTATCATATGGATCAAATTACAGTGCGTAATGGTCAATATGTAAACCAGAATACCGTGATGGGCATTTATGCAAATAATAAAAATGCAGCCTTGTGTGAAGGTGGGAGTTCAACTGGGCCCCATTTGCATTTTTCATTATTAAAGGATGGCCGTCATGTGTCGTTGCAAGATGTACATTTGGGGCAATATATAATCAACATTGGTAGTTACAACTATGACAATAACTGTAGTCGTTTCAATCTGTTTGATGTAAGTAACAATCGTACAATGTGCGCTTGGGCGCCGCTGTATAATGCAGGAAGTCTCTAATCCATGATAGAAAGCCCCTCAATCGAGGGGCTGATATAATGCGAGGAAACCGTTGATCGATAAGCTAGCTAGACCCTCAAATTATTTGGATATCCCCCTACTTTATTTCTTGAATACCGATGACTTTGGCGTGATTATCGCCGTATGGTCGCCGATGGCGTGGAGTTTGCGCGTGAGCCGCAAGAACAAGACTATGGCACAGTCGCTGTGTTTAAAGATCTCTACGGTAACTTATGGGATTTACTGCAATTGAATGATGAACATCCTATGGCTCACAGGTTAGCGTATCGGGAGCCAGGATTAGAAGTTAACCCCTAATCCTAAGGTGTAGCTGGTATCTCTCGTATTGCCTATCACTGTTTTAGTGTCATTGAAGTCATATTTAAATGACAAATAAATCCGCTGAGTTAGCAGATATTTAAGTCCTAGGGTCGAGTTTGAGATGTAATCAATCGAAGGCATATCTGGGAAGGCAATTTGCAGATCGGCATAGGACTCTAAAATGCCACCAAACCAATATTGTTTATAGTTAAGTGAGGCCGCCCAAGCATTTAGTTCTAGTTTAAAGGACTGTTGTTCAAGCCAAAAATGGTTGTAGGTTACGACGAAGTCTAATTTATCGCGCCCAGCACCCCAAAAGCGATAACCAGGACCGAGCGCTGCATAATAGCTATGGCTATCGATGCCGAGTTTATCTTCTTCATAAAAATCTTCCTGACGTAACAGCCAATGCTCATTGAGTAGATAGTCTAATGAATAATGTCCTTCGAGGGTGTTGCGCTTAGTCACGTCATCTTCGGTTTCATAGCGCACTTCGGTCTTGAGATTATGTCGCCATTGCAAGGTTTCCGCTGTGATATCGCCTTTGATATGTAGCTTCTGACTATTTTTCTTGTTTTTGGTGACATCAAGTGTGGTTTCTACACTACCGTTAAAATTCCAATCTGAGTTTGCATAGTGCTGCGAAAATCTCAACTCACTCACGGGAGTGTGCTGGTTATTAATTAATACCATGCCATGTTCATTAGAGGCTTGAATTCTTATGTCCTGTATGGAACGACTGACACTCCAAGGTCTAGTATCTGTGACTTCGAGGCTGAGAATGGCACTGCGTTGAATGGTAATTTTAGGGGCATAACTGGTGTTGATGATGAGATTTTGATCGTTAAACTCTTTAATTTCACCGCTAATTTTATCGCCATTGAGCAAAAAAACTGTGTCGGCATAACACAAGGGGCTGACACTGCAGAGCGTAGCAACAAGGTACAATGCTGGATTGGATATCAGATTATGCATCTTGCTCGTGGGCTCAAAATAAAGGGAGAGTAAGTGTTGTCATTCTACTCGAACACAGGCTCTACAAAGCAATAACATTTGATAAAAGTGTTGATAAGGGATTGAAAACGGGTTCGCAATCCCTTACTTCTTTGCCCGTTAGCGTGAGTTAATTTCGGTGATTTTGAGGTTAATGAGCTGCTTCTGCCATTGGGATTTATCTATGCCTTCGACCCAAATGACGCTGCTTTTACGCTGTTCGCCTTTGCGTAGATAGGTCTCAGGCATGCGGAAAATGGCTTCCCACACTTCGAGTTTTTCGGTTTTGAGCAAAGTACCATTATCGGCGAAGAAGCTAGCTTCAACTTCAACTAAGGTAACGTGTTCATTGCTGGTGCTGGCGAGATCGAAGCTGAGTCCGAGTTTGTCGCCTTTCCATTGACCTTCAGCAAAGCTGACTTTGATCCCATCTTTTGCCGTTGAGCCTAATAGCTCAGGTTGGGTAATCGCAGTGGCGGTCAAGGTGGTGACTGGCGCAGCAACAGTTTGAGTGGTCACTGCGGCACTTGGGACACTGGCAACATTGCTTGATGCACTTGCTACGGCTGCAGCGGCATTGGGCGCGGCTTTGGTTTCAGTGATCACGTATTCCCAGGTAAAGTCGTCTTTGAGTCTGACTTGGGCGCCATTTTCTAGGGTGATATTGGCTACGTCGGCCGCCATAACCGATGATGTTAGCAATAACAATGAGCTAAGTGCGCTAAGGCGTAATGAAGTGTGCATTAATTTTCTGGCTCCGATATCCGTCTGAGTCAATATTCTGCCCTAACATAAACAATTTGCCGCATGTTAGTCACTGTCTAAGTCGTGTTTTGATGAATAAAGTGGATTAATGGCGAGATTTTAACGCTAGTACAGATTGAGCTAGCTGACTGTGGCACTATTAGATAGGTGTACATGAGCGGTATGCTCAATGAATAAAGTAACAGGAGATTAAGATGCAGATGAAACATGGAATTTATGGCTTAGTGATTGGATTGGCATTTAGCACTGTCACTTTGGCTGCTGAAGCACCGAAAGTGGGCTGCGCGGCGAAATTAGATGCTATTAGTGCCGAACTTGCCCAAGCAAAAGCGGCAGGTAATAAGCATAAAGTCGCGGGACTTGAAAAGGCCTATGACGAAGTTTCAACCCATTGCGACGATGATAGCTTATACGCCGAGCGAGTCGCTAAAGTTGAGGCCTTAGAGGAAAAACTCACCGAGCGCCAAAACGAATTGGCCAAAGCCATAGAAGAAGGTCGTTCTATGGATAAAATCAACAAGAAACGCAATAAAGTCGCCGAAGTCGAGGCTGATCTTGCTAAGGCGCGAGCCGAGCTAACGCAATAAATAGCTCAAGCCCAATCGCTAGGAGCTTAGCCCGCGTAACCTATGCTTAAAATAGTGGATTCTGTGCTGGAGTTATAACCGGCACTCAGTATGAAGTGCTCAGTGATTCGATATCTTAGCCCAGCTTCTGCGCCCCAACGGGTTGTTTTATCTTCTTCCCATGTGGGTTTGCCATCGACAATTTTGGGTGAAATGTTATTCGTGTAAGACACTGTGCTGATATAGCCACTGCCGCCGGCATAAAAGCTTAAATCTGCCGTTAAGCTGTAGCTTAAGCCTAAGCGGAAGAGGCTTTCTTGGCGATAGGACTGCGCGGGTTCTGGCACGATAATATCGGTTTCACGACTGCGGGCATAGCCTAGGTAATAACCCCATTGTTGGTAATTGTTATCGAAATGATAGGGGGCGATTGTAATGCCATAGAGATTATCTGTGGCGGGAATATAATCGAGCATAAGGGCGATATAAGGTGCATTGGCAGTTTCGTCTGATTTATCTGGCCTAACTAATTGCTTAGAAGTGCTATATTCGGCCGCTTGAAGCGGTTGGCATAGGCTCAGGAGTCCAATGCTAAGACAGGCTAGCGTATATGAATGACGACACATGGGATGGTTTCCTTAGGGATAGGGGAAATATTGTTCATTTTCCTGTGTGCGGGGTCAATTCAAAATGCTAAAATCTCTTTTAAAATAAGTATTTGTAAATGTTTTGTGTTTTGATTTGAGTGTTTTCTAGGGTGACATTTAACCGAGGTCAACTCGGCAGTTACCTTTGTATGGGTTTGTTGCGCTAGCACCTACGTTGGAGTGAAATTGTGGATCAGGAAATAAGGCTCGAAATTTCGGCATGGTTAGCGGGCTTTGGGATTGATAGCCAACCCTCTGATGGAATATCGACCACAGTTATGGTCATTGCTTGCTTACTGTTAGCGAGTATCGCTTATTTTATTGTCCGACGCGTGGTGATTCGTGCGGTGAATATGGTGATCCTGCGCTCTAAGGCGACGTGGGACGATGTATTCATGCGTTATAAGGTGCTTGAAAAGCTGGCCATGCTTGTGCCCGCTATCGTACTTAATCTATTGGTGCCAATCGCGCTGACTGAGCATCCACTGCTAAGCGGGCTTGTTGACCGATTACTGAGTATTTGGTTAGTGGTGCTGATTATCCGCGCTATGTATGCAGGTATGGATGCGGTTGATGAAATTTCAGATGTGAATCTGGTGAGTCGGCGCTTGCCTGTTAAGAGTTTCGTACAGTTAACTAAGCTATTTTTATTCTTTGTTGGGATTATCGTTTCTATCTCAATCTTGGCCGATCAATCACCTGTGTACTTCCTCAGCGGCTTAGGTGTGGCAACGGGTTTTGTGATGTTAGTGTTCCGCGACACTATCTTAGGTTTTGTGGCGGGCATTCAGTTAGCGGCTAACCGTATGGTGAGTAAAGGCGACTGGATCCAGATGGACAAATACGGCGCCGACGGTGCGGTAGAAGAAGTCTCGCTGACCACAGTGAAAGTGCGTAACTGGGACAAAACCATCACTATGATCCCTGCTTATGCCTTAGTGTCGGATGCGTTTCGCAACTGGCGGGGTATGTCTGAGTCGGGCGGTCGCAGGATCAAACGCGCGATCAATATCGATATCAACAGCATAAAGTTTTTGACCGAGGAAGAGCGCGAACGTCTCAGTAAGATCAATTGCTTAAAAGAATATTTCCCCGCAAAAATAAACGAAATTCGTGAGTCGAATGCCAGAGTGTCGGATCTCGATATGAAAGTGAACGGCCGCCATTTGACTAACGTCGGCACTTTCCGCGCTTATCTGCAGGAATACCTACAGCGTCACGATAAAATCCACAAGGATATGACCTTAATGGTACGCCAATTAGCGCCGACCACTGAAGGGTTACCGATCGAGATTTATATATTCACTAACGACACTCGCTGGGCATTTTATGAGGCGATACAAGCAGATATCTTCGACCATGTTTTTGCAATATTGCCTGAGTTTGGTCTGCAGGCGTTCCAAGCGCCCACCGGCAATGACATTCGTAGTTTAAAATCGGTGAAGGTCGAGGGTTAGTCTCGACTGATCAGAATCGCGGCTAAGGTAAGAAAAACACCGCCGCTGGTTCTGTCAAACCAATGCAGCTTGTTGCTCGCCTTTAGGCCGGGCGCAAGCACATTGGCCATGCTGGCGTAAATCATCACAAAGCTAAAATCCACCACGGCCCAAGTGACGGCAAGAATGGTCAGTTGCGGTAATTGCGGCGCGGCAAGATTGATAAATTGCGGAAACAAGGCGGCAAAAAACAGTAAATCCTTCGGATTACTGATCCCCACTAGAAACGCCTGCTTATAAAGCAGCCAAGGCGTACCTTTGCCCTCTGACGGGCTAACTTCAAGGGCTTGACCTTGGTTTTTCGTCAATAACAGCTTAATACCTAAAAATACTAAATAGGCCGCACCGCACCATTTGAGCAGGGTAAAACCGTATTCTGAGGCGCTAATAATCGCCCCCAGTCCTGCCGCTGACGCCATCATTAAGATTAAAGCGGCGCTAACACTGCCAAGACCAGTCGCTATGCTACGCATCTTGCCGAAGTGGATCCCATGGGACATAGATAACATAGCGATAGGGCCGGGTGAAATCCCAATCAATACAATGGCAAAGAGATAGAGTAACCAAGTTTCGGGTTGCATATTTGCTGCTCTAAATGGAATAAATGTTAATGTTTAGCACTCGCTATAAAATCAGGGATCACCTTAGGATGACGGCCTTTAATGGTGCGATAGAAGCTCAAAATCTCTTGCATGTCGGTCACGATATCGTCACTGGGTTGCAGTGGCGTGCGGATAACGACAGTGCGGCGGCTAAAATCTAAGCCAACGGGTGTAATGGGTACTTGGGCCTTGCTGGCGATATGATAAAAGCCGCACTTCCAGCGCGTCACTGGGCCACGGGTGCCTTCAGGCGCTAACGCTAACTTGTAATCGGATTTTGACTCAAACAACTGCACGGCGGCATCGACTAAGTTGTTGTTCTTGCGTCTATCCACCGGACTGCCACCAATGGCGCGGAAAAACCAGCCCCAAGGCGGGATAAAGAGTTGGTGTTTGCCGAGAAAGTGAATGCGGATACCTAGGGCGCCACGGGCTAAAATGCCGACAATGAAGTCCCAGTTACTAGTGTGCGGCGCAACTATGATGATGTATTTAGCACAGTCGGGCAGTTGGCCTTCTATCTGCCAGCCTGAAGTTTTAAGTAGCCAACGGCAAAGTGGTGTAAACATAGTTCGGTGCCCAGAGTCGAAAAATTAATAATATCATCAGCTTTTTTAGATTTTAAACTGGCTTAAACAAGATAGTCTGTACTGAATTCGGTATAGTACAGTTTAACCTGATTGATTGTGGGGGAATGATACTATGTTGAAAAATGGACTATTAAACAAGGTTATCTGGCAGCGTGTTTTTGCGGCGCTGTTACTCTTGCTGACTTGTCATGTTAATGCGGTGCCGACGGATGAAATTACGCAGATGCTTAAAGGCCAAGAAGACGCCTGGAATCGCGGCGATCTCGATGCTTATATGCAAGGCTATTGGAAGAGTGATCAACTGCGTTTTGTCTCTAATGGTAAGTTTCGTTTTGGCTGGGAAGAAACTCTCGCTGCCTATAAGAAAAATTATCCAAATAAAGAAGCGCTTGGTGAACTGAAGTTCACTATCAAAGAAATAAAAATGCTCAGTAATTACGCCGCTATGGTTGTTGGGCGCTGGGATTTACGGCGGATAAAAGATGCCCCAACGGGCGTGTTTACTCTGTTGATTGAAAAAATCGACGATCGTTGGGTGATCACTATGGACCACAGTTCAGACTAAACCGTGTCCTTTACACTCAGTGCTGCACTGCCGTTCAAATTAGATTTGCGATAATAAACAGTCTGGTTTGGTGGGCGGCTCGGCGGGCAGAGTTAAATGGAAATCCTGCTGTCCAAGCTGTCTACCTTTGCCATCGTATCTCACTTCGGTGAAATGCATACCGCCCTCAGCATCTTCAAGCAGAATGCTGGTGGAGCGGGTGCCATAGTCGGGGTGACGAATATAAATCGCAGCTAAACGCCGTTCCCACTCGATCCCGACTCCCGTATTAGGCAGCTCATTATCTTGCGGCTGGGAATCGTCTTTCATTAGTTGTAACAGTACTTGCACTTCTATACTGCTGGACTGGCTGATTGCCGCTTCTAACGCCTGCTGTCCCTTCGCCATTTTCGGCCAAATATCATCGAGTGCACCATTGCTAATGGCATGAAATCCATCGGCAAGTTTTACTGTGTCTTTATTGATACTGTTAAAACAATATAAGTCAGTGCCTTGGCCGAAGATGAGATTGAACGGCTGATAATTGTCGCTATGTTCAACGAGCCAATTAGGGCACACGAGCGACCCTGAGTTGAGCGTCATAGTAATTAGCTCGCCACGACTACGCATGGCTTCAGGGTTCTTTTGCGGAACGCGCAGATTGGTTATGCCTGCGATTTGTCCTTGTTTATTGATGCCAAACCAAGTGCCACCGGCCTGCAGATCTTTACCCGCGAGTATGTTTTCTTCCGGCGGCCAAAAATGCGCTGGCGCAGTTGGTCTATGATGAAACTCATCGCGGTTGGCGCAGATGATTAAGGGATACTTAGGATGGGCATTAATGGCGACAAAGAGTATGCACATAGCAGGCTAAATTAATCCAAAGGTAGATTAACTTAGCCTGTCTGCTCACAAATGAACAGCGTTAGTGGTGCGAGTGCTTATCTGTTTTTGTGTGTTCATGTGCATGTTTATCGGCACTAGGTGTCACAACAGGTTTCTGCTCGTCTGTGTGCGAAGCGCTAGATTCGTGAGTATGTGTATTCTCGTGGGAATGGCTATGGGCGTGACTATGCGCATGAACTGCAGGTTTGCTGAGCATTAAGCGGCGTAAAAATTTACGTGGACCTAAGCGCAGTAAGCTGGCGGCAAACACCCCTGAGAGGATCAGTAGAGCAATTAAGTTCACGACTTCAGGCAAGGTAAATAAGGAGAACCATAGTGGCAAGCGTAATGCTGCGGCTAAGCTCAGCGCAATAATACTCAGTAATATTGCCCTTTGCGTCCATGTCATTAACTTAAGCTGAGCTATGTTGAGTACAGGTGCTGCAATCAGCGGCATCATAATCGCAATAGGACTCCAGCCACTATAAGCCAGTGCAAGAGCGAGTACGGCGGCGCCTAAGTTGCAGAAACGCATAGGTAAAAATACAAGTAATAGCACAACAACCTGTAGCAATGGATTGCTTAAGGGCATTGAAGGGTGGCCAATTAAATTCACTAATACTAGGCTAAGTAAAATCCAAGGTGCGCTGCGATCGACTAAATGAGCAAAGCCGAAACGCAGTGAATTGCTGGGTAATTTAGTGTGTGGATCGGTAATGGTGACGTTAGCATGGCTTAAATACGCACTCAGAATAAACACTACAAGCAATTGGAATAATGCTAACCAAGGACCAAGAAGTAGAGCTGTGATCACTAAGGCTTCAGGCCCAGCTAAGCGTTGGAACCAGCGACGGGCTAAACTGCTATCCTGCGGCGTCAAACCTAATTTAAAGCGCAGCGCAGCCGCACCATAGCTCAGCAGCAACACGGGTGCGAGCTTTAATAGCCAAGTTATTAATTGCTCTGTGCTGTGATCATGGTGGGCATGTTCGTGGCCGCCTGAATCCATTAATAGCAGCATCACGAGTAAACCGATGCCGAGCAAACTACCTATGCCAGCTTGGTATTCATATTTGCCTTGCGTATCACTTTCATGCTGACCATGGGGTTGATGTAGTACCACATGCAGAATTGTGCCTGTAATAAAGGCTTGTAAGTAGACAGTGTCATCGATATTTAAATAAGGAAGTAGTTGCTCACCGGCGAAATAGCCTATGCCTGTAAATAGCATCTGGGCTGCAAAGATCATAAGTGTCCAACGTGTTCCGAGATGGGGTTTAAGTATCCACCATACTGCAAAACCGACGGGTAATTGGTGGAGTATGACACCAAGAGCTAGCAGAATGGAGTTATCGTCTTGCTGCGCCAAAACCATAGCGGTGCCATCGGTGATGGTATGCAGTAATAAGCCACCAATACCCAAGAAAAGCGTAAAATTATGGGTGACTTCTGAATAACGGTGAAATAGGCGTTCGCTGGCGGTAGGCCCCCAGATGCCGAGGAGTACAAAGACGATCGCAAGCATACCACCATGCTCGAGTAATTCTGGCAAGATGTGGATCAGCACTAATCCGCCTAATGAGACGAATATAAAACCATCGAGCCCCTTTTGTAAGCCACTACTCGATGAGAAGTAGCGATAAAACAGAGGGCCAATTAAGAGTGCGATACAGCTAGCAAGAAGATAGAGCATGGATTCCACGGAAAATTTGCTGAAAAAACGCCATAGTATACCAGCTGTAAAGCAAAGTGAGCAGTGACTTGCAGGCAATTTACTCAACTGACATTTTATACTGTGTTTTGAAGGGGAGAATTTTATTCACTTTGACCATTCTGCGGAGAAATTTTCGGATCTAACTCGAGAAAAGGTACTATACCCAAGCTACCTGAAGATACGAGTTTCAGAGCGCCTAGGGTGCTTCAATTCAAGGCGCATCAATGACAGAATGTCGGCCACCTTTTGAATTGTTGCAACACGGAAGTGGAGCTCCCTAGGCGCTCCGTTCCGGCGGGTTGTAACGTACTTTATGCCGTGTTGGTTATTTTTAACTTAGCCCACTAGGTCCGCAAATAACCGCCTTGCCTAAAGTGCGTTACATTCCCGCTGAATCCTGCATCTTTAGGTTGTTTGGGTATATAATATGGGCTTATGTTGGCTTGGGTGTTGATACGTTAAATGGATATATTTTCTGCTGCGGTAATGTTGTTTCTGATCATGGACCCTTTGGGGAATTTGCCGATTTTCGCATCGATTCTGCGACATATCGATCCCAAGAAACGTCGTAAGGTACTGATCCGAGAGTTACTTTTCGCCTTAGTGATCATGCTGTCTTTTCTTTATGCGGGTGAAGCCATTTTAAGTTTCTTAAATCTTCGTTCCGAATCTGTGAGTATTGCAGGCGGTATTATTCTGTTTTTGATCGCGATTAAGATGATCTTCCCCCAACCCGGTGGTGTCGTTGGATTAGCCGCGGGAGAAGAGCCTTTTATCGTGCCTATGGCTATTCCCTTGATGGCTGGCCCATCGATTCTTGCAGCCTTGATTTTACTGGCGCATACCGATAGCTCACGTATGGGCGATTGGACCATAGCGTTAGTGTCAGCTTGGGGGGCGAGTGCGGTGATCTTAATGTTTTATAAACTTTTCACCCGTGTGCTGGGGGAAAAGGGGCTCACAGCAGTCGAGCGTTTGATGGGTATGGTGCTGGTCATGATCTCAGTGCAAATGTTCCTCGACGGTATTTCAAACTATCTGAAAACCGCTGGCTAACTTTATCTAGTTTGATCAAAACGAAACCGTATTAACGTTGTTAATGCGGTTTTTTTTATGGCTGAGATTTGGCTTGGAATTGAGTCAGCACAGAGGTTTGCTGAATATTTGCTGACAAAAGTGCAAATCTTACCTGCGAACAGGTGTATCAAGTTGTTACTGAGGTGCAGTGCTGCTAATGTCGAAAACTCTGTCTCTATCACTTGAAGACGGATAAACCCCGAGTAGGTTACTAATTAAAGGCAATTTGTCTTAATACAAAGAGACACTAGTCTCAATAAATAGAATGGCGTAAACGGCGTTAGCTGTTACAGAAGGATGTTAAAAATGCGAAGTACAAAAGGCGTAACAGCGTTTGGACTGATGTTGGCATTGATTAGCGGCGCGAGTATTGCCGCTCCGAATCATACGCCTGCAGATGCGGGTGTGATTAATAAAGATCGAATTTTATATTGGTTGATTAAGCGTGGCGAAGTGGCCGCCGATGCCAGTGATAGCGTAAAGCAGGAGGCGATAGAAGCTTATATTCATCGCGCCACTTTGGCACAACCCAAAGCGCCGCGCATCGAAGTTGAAGCTGAACATGCGCGTCTACAAAGAGCTAAGTCATCGCAAATGATGCGCTCACCTGCACAGCGTTTACAGGCCGATGCGGATGTAAAGAAAACCGTTAAAGTGCTCACAGTATTAGTGGATTTTGCTGATCTAAAACATGATGACAATGGCTTAAAAGCGGGGGATACAGACATGTATTACCCGAGTTATCCTGCGTCCCACTACAAGGAATTACTCTTTTCGCCTACGGGCTTCAAAGGTCCACAGGGGCAGACGTTAGATTCGGGGTATCAATATTATCAAGCGGTTTCTGGGCAAACCTTCTCCTTTACTGGGGATGTGAAGGGCTGGTATACCGCCTCGCAAAATGCTGAATACTATGGTGTTAATGATCCAGATACCCGTAGTGATTCACAGGTCGAACAATTGGTAAAAGAAGCCGTATCTCAAGCTGTTGCAAATATGTCTGAAGCAGAGCTGGCTAGCTATGATATTGAAGATCAGAATGATTTGAACAATAACGGTATTTACGATGAGCCCGATGGCATTATCGACCATGTGATGATTTTCCACTCTAGCGTAGGCGAAGAGGTCGGCGGCGGAAAACTAGGATCGAGTGCGATATGGTCGCATCGATATTATGTCGACCAAGCAACCAATGGTTATGCGCTTCCTGGTACGAACAAAAAAGTATTCGGTTATACAATCCAGCCTATTGATGCGGCAACGGGCGTGTGTACCCACGAGTTTGGCCATGATCTAGGTCTGCCTGATGAGTACGATACCTCTGAAAATGATAAGAAAGACGGCTCGCCTGTGGGGCTATGGTCTTTAATGTCTGGTGGTAGTTGGGCTGGTGCTATTCCTGGCGCTCAGCCGAGTGGTTTTAGCCCTTATGCTCGATCTTATCTACAGAAAAGATACAAAGGTAAGTGGTTGAATGAACGTGAAATCACCTTAGATAGCATTCCCAAATCAGGCATGGAAGTGACGTTGAATGAGGCGGTTAATCATCAGGCGGTTAATCAGATCTCTATTCCACTTCCTCCAACGCTAATTCCTTTTAAAACACCTTATCAGGGCAGTTATCAGTACTATTCTGGCCAAGGAAATATGCTGAATAACAGCATGATTTTTAATGTTAAATTACCTGCCGTAACCACAGATAAACTGATTCTGAGTATGAAGGCCAGTTGGAGTATTGAACTTGACTTTGACTACATGCAGGTGAAAGTGGATGGTGCGGCCATTGCGGGTAATTACACTAAGTCGAACAATGGGATAAATAGCGCTCGTCATATCATCACTGGTGAATCGTCTGCGCTTGCTCAGGCGGAAGGTCGTGATGCTTGGGTAACATTAGAATATGATTTATCAGCATATTCTGGAAAATCTGTTGCTGTTGAGATCAACTATGTCACCGATGATTTAACCTCTAAGTCAGGGATCGCTATTGATAACATCAGCGTTAAACAAAATACCACTGAGTTATATAGTGATAACGCTGAAGTCGCGGATAAAATGACGTTTTACGGCTATAGCCGGATTAAGGATTCTCGTCCGGATCCCAAATCTCAGTCTCGTTATATTATCCAGCTGCGTAGCCATAATGGTGTCGATGCGGGTTTGAAAGCAAAAAGCTTTGATCCCGGAGTTTTACTCTGGTTAGAAAATTTTAGCTACAGTGACAATAACGTTTCAGACCATGCTGGCCATGGCTTGATTGGCGTGATTGATGCTGACCAAAATATGATTGGCACTCGCTCTACCGACGTGCAAATTCGTGATGCGGCCTTTAGTACAGTAAATCAAACCTTCTATTTGGAGGACAATCATCGCGATGCTGTCAGCCTGTTCGATGACAGCTTAGATTACAGCGCGCCACTACAGCCACAGTCAGGTATGGTGTTGCAGCAGCTAGGGTTGACAATGCAGGTACTATCTCAAGCCAGCAACAATAGTACTGCGGTTATTCGTCTTGCGAATGCGAACTCTGATGCTATAGCGCCGTTAACTGTCAGTTTTGGTAAGACAGTTAGTCAATTAGCGGTGAACTTCACCAGTAATGTTGATGGCGGCATGGGGGCATTAACCTACGCTTGGGATTTTGGTGATGGCACGACAAGCACTGTCACGGCGCCAACCCATACCTATGCGAAGGCGGGCACTTATACTGTGAAGCTTACAGTGACAGATGCGCAAAATACTAAGGCGATTAGCAGTTCGACGGTAACGGTTGTTGCACCTGTTACGCCTCCAGTAACTCCGCCGGCCAGTGAGAGTTCAGGTGGCGGCAGCTTAGGTTGGTTAAGCCTTGCCTTCCTTAGCTTATTGACTTGGCGCCGCCAGTTAAATGTGCACTAAGTTGATTGTTTGAAATCCGAACAAAAATGCCTCAGATCTAGAGGCATTTTTTATCTGTCTTGAGGCTAAATTCTGACTAAGCTTTGGGTGAAATCTAAAGTTTACAACTGACTGATAGCTTGCTCGGCCGCTGGCAGAAAGATTTCGCTGACGATCATTTCATGCTCACCGTGATGGAAATAGCGGCGGCGTCCCCAGAGTGCATGTTCGACATTTTGATCTAAACTTTCAGCTAAGTGGGCAAGGCGACTACAGGTTTCGAAACTGGCAACTTCGATTCTACCGGGGATGAAGTTATCTTGGCTAAACAGTAATTCACCTAAGGGGCGAGTACCCAAACTAAGGAAATCCATTTTGCGCTCGGCCATTAATTTTTCAGGGATCAAGGTTCTGGCAAATACCCAAGGTATCGAGTCGAGGCAAAGCAAGACTTCACGGATCCATACAGCACCTTGCTGGGGATATTCGCCCTCTAAGGGAGCATGCAGTCCTTCGCCTAGTATCTTTACTTCAAATTGAGCACAGCAAGTTTTGAGTTTTTGCGTTAGGCTGCCAGTGGCAAGCAACCATTCTTTCAAGGG
The DNA here is from genome assembly GCF_025654245.1 of Shewanella sp. SM29. Lineage (NCBI taxonomy): Bacteria > Pseudomonadati > Pseudomonadota > Gammaproteobacteria > Alteromonadales > Shewanellaceae > Shewanella > Shewanella sp. SM29. The sequence goes on along the minus strand of NZ_JAKKRN010000008.1, from coordinate 66,231 downwards.
CGATTTAGGGAGTTTGTCGGCTAGATCGGCTGAAAACCACTGAATAGATTCACCATAGGGAAAGCTTAAGCTAGTCACATTCATTAAATACTCGTTACAATATAAACAAACGTCGGCAGTCTAGCATGTCGCGACGCGAGCAGATAGATTGGGAAGTTTCTTCCATTACCATTATTGTTTTAGGGAGCCGTAAGTCGCTATGAAAAAATTACTCTCAGTCTGTCTTATCCTGTTTACAAGTGTTTTCAGTGTTTATGCGGCCGATGAAAAAGAAGCTGCACCTGCAGCAGCAACCCCACCTACGGGTGAGTATGCCTACTATGGTTTCGAACCCGAAATTGTCACTAACTACATTTCTAATCGCAAGAAATTGGGTTTTGTGAAGATTAGCGTTGAGTTAATGGTAAAGAGTCCAGATGATCTAGTGACAATTGAGCTCCATAATCCATTATTGCGAGCCGCAATTGTTGAAGTGTTAGGCAATCAATCGGAAGAGAAGATTAAGTCGCTCACGGGTCGTGAAGAGATTCGTCGTGAGTGCTTTGAAATGGTCAACAACTTGATCACCAAAGAAGCTGGCAAACCCTTGATCGTAAACTTATTGTTTACCTCTTATCTGTACGATTAATTTACTGCCCCATTCCATGGGCTGACTCAGGTCGGCCCATTGCGTTACAAGAGCTATTATGTCAAAACCTGCCGTGAAACCCGTCCAATTAGTGACTGCGAAACGCCTAACGAGTACAGCCAACATTGGTCATGCAAAAACTAAAGCACCAAAGCAGGCTAGAACGGAGGTGAAAGGCAAAGCCAAGTCGGTCAAAAACAGGCCTAGTGCTGAGATCAAAAAAGCTTTGCATCCTCGAAATGTACACTTGAACGGCTATGATTTTCCGGCGCTGATGAGTTCATTCCCTAAGCTAAAAGCCTTTGTTCGACCCACGCCTTATGGGGCTTTATCGGTCGATTTTGCCGATCCGTTAGCGGTTAAAATCCTTAATGCGGCGCTACTGAAACATCATTATGGGATTGAATCTTGGGATATTCCTGATGGAGCGTTATGTCCTCCTATTCCCGGTCGAGTCGATTATTTACATTATTTAGCAGACCTTCTAGCCGAAGGCGATGATGTATTTGCTTTGGATAAGACTAGGGTATTAGATATCGGTACTGGCGCGAACGGTATTTATCCCATATTGGGTTGCCAAGTATACGGTTGGCAATTTGTCGCCTCGGATATTAATGCCGGTTCACTCAGTAATGTGCAGAGTATTATTGAGCAAAACCCAGTGCTGCAAGGGCAGATAAGTTTACGATTACAGCCAAATGATAAGGCGGTCTTCAAGGGAATCATTCAAGCCGGAGAACGTTTTGCGTTAACCCTGTGCAATCCGCCATTTCATGCCTCTATGGCTGAGGCGAGCGAAGGTACAAAGCGTAAGGTGAATAATCTGCAGCTCAATCGGGGTGGCTTGGTAAAGGCTGCGCCTAAGCTGAATTTCGGTGGTCAAGGAGCTGAACTTTGGTGCCAAGGCGGTGAACGACAGTTTTTAGCGACTATGATCCGTGAGAGCCAAATATTTGCAGATCAATGCTTATGGTTTAGCAGTCTAGTGTCGAAGAAGGAAAACCTGAAACCTTGTTATCAAGCCTTAGCGCAGTTGAAAGTCGATACTGTGAAAACGATTGAGATGCAGCAGGGTAATAAAATTACGCGGGTTTTAGCGTGGAGCTTCCAGTCAGCAGCTAAGCGCAAAATCTGGCGCGGTGAACACTTAGCCCGTTAAGACTTTTGAGTATGACCCAATTAAGTACTGCTAACAAAACAGGCGCTAACGGCGCCTGTTTTTATTAAAAGTAAAAATAGCCACTGTTACTGCGGCTTTTCTTCCTTATGATCGCGACGGAATAACGCCCACTCTTCAATTGCTTCACCGCTGGGTAAGGTGCAGATCCCATGTTCACCTTCGGCGGTTTTCTCAATTGTTAATTTGCCACCAATGGAGACACAATACTCAGAGGCGGGATTGGCTATTTTTACTTGTTCAGTATCACTGCATCCGACTAATACCAGACTCGCCAGAAGTGGAGCAGTAACAAGCAGGAATTGGATTTTCATAGACACTCCTTGGTGAGTTATTTTCGCCCTAAAATCCGCAGGATCCGTAGGAACAAGTTGATGATATCCATATACAAAGCGGCGGCGCTATCGATGGCATTATCTATGGTTTTAGGGATTTGATTCGCCCGTCCCCAGTCATAACCAATATAACCGCAGAAAATCAGCACGACGATCCAATCTAAAATGCCGTGGTGAGTATTAAAGATAAACACTTCAATCAGTTCTACGACGATAACGAGCAATAAAGCAATCGTGAGGGCGCCGGAAATTTTTTGGAAAAAGGCGGGGAAGAGTGTGCCTAAACACATCATGGCTATGGTCACTAGCCCTGTGATACGAATGGCTTCGGTCACCAATTCGGGATCGTATTGACTGACCACCATATTGATAATTAAGCCGAAGGGCACGACTACAAAGTTGTAGCCAATAAAACTGACAACGGGATTAGTCGATTTTTGGAACAGATAAATCCCAAAGAAACAGGAGGCAAAATAGCCGATAAAGAAAATCCAAGGATTAACACTGGCAATCGCCTCTGGGTCGATATTGGTGACCATCCAATAGTTAACGGCAAAACCCCAAATCAGCGTGAGGCCGATAACGAGGTTGTAAATACCTGCGCCAACTATGGGGTCGTCTGTGGTCATGCGGTCAAATACACTGTTTTCCGAATCCATATGTTTTCCTTGTGATTTCCTTATTTTAACGGGCCATTAAGCGTCATCAGTGTTGAGCTATATGACGGCAAATTAAGCGGTGGCAATTAAGCTAGTGTAAATAAAGCCGTTTTTCAAGCGAGAACAACCTAAGCCTCTTCAGTGCCACAAACATTGCAGCGGGCTTGTTTCGGTAACTTCATCTCGCGAAACTCCATCGTCATTGCATCGATCATCAAAATGCGTCCTGCTAAGGTTTTACCCATGCCAGTAATCACTTTGATGGCTTCAACCGCCTGCAAACAACCTATCATACCGACCACGGGGGCTAGGATGCCCGATTCAACGCAGCTCAGTTGTTGCTCGCCAAATAGGGCGCTAAAGCAATGATAACAAGGCGTTTCGTTGTGATAATCGAACACAGTGACCATGCCTTCCATCCGAATTGCCGCGGCAGACACTAAGGGCACTTTATACTTAAAACAGCTGAGATTAAGTTGCTCGCGCACACTGACATTATCGGTACAGTCGAGCACTAGTCCGTGATCGGCGACTAGGGCGTCAATCTCATGATCATCTAATACTGCATTGATAATGTTGATCTTAATAAAGGGATTGAGCTGCATGAGGCTCTGTTTAGCTGATTCGACTTTAGGCTGGCCGACATTGGCATCTTGATGCAGCACTTGGCGCTGCAGGTTGGATAATTCAACTGTATCAAAATCGACCAGTGTCAGCTCACCAATACCCGCAACTGTCAGGTACTGGCTGGCGGCACAGCCTAAACCGCCAGCACCTATCATCAGCACTTTGGCCTGTTTTAAGCGTTCTTGACCGTCGATATCCATAGCCTTGATGGATATTTGGCGGCTGTATCTTAAGAGTTCGCTGTCGCTGAGAATATCTTTTGGCACATTCATTGGGATTTTCCTAGCAAAGCACGCTGTTAAATGGCTCGACAGTCACTTGGGTGCCAGCGGGAGTATCACCTTGGAATTGCTCCAATAAAACGAAACAGTTTGCTAAGCTCATCGAAGTCAACATGCCGGAACCTTGGCTACCTGTAATGGCAACTTCAAGTTTACCTTGTGCATTACGGCTTAAGACGCCCCGTTGATATTCGACGCGGCCCGGTTGTTTACGCACAGGCGTGGTGAGCGCAGCGTCTAACATCAAAGGTGCAACTGGGGTTAAGCCCTGCATCTTGTTCAGTATTGGCCAAACGAGTTTGTAAAACGTCACCATAGAAGACACGGGATTCCCCGGTAAACCACAGAATATCGCTTTGCCGATACGGCCCATGGCGAAGGGCTTGCCTGGTTTGATGGCGAGTTTCCAGAAGGTAATTTTGCCTTCCTCATCAAGAATTTGTTTAGTGAAATCCGCTTCACCGACCGACACGCCACCCGAGGTTAATACCATGTCGGCTTGGCTGGCAGCATGGTGAAATGCCTGACGTATGGCTTCAGGATCATCGGCTATTACGCCTAAATCGAGCCATTCCACGTTAGCGCGGCTGAGTAAGCCTTGGATCGAGTAACGGTTTGAATCGTAAATTTGTCCTAGGGCTAATTCGCTGCCAACGGGACGCAGTTCATCGCCTGTGGAGAAAAAGGCCACTTTAAGCTGACGATAAACTCGCACTTGGCTAACACCAATCGTGGCCAACACCCCGAGTTCGGCAGCACCAATTTGAATGCCTGCACTGAGTACTTTAGTGCCTTGGGTGAGTTCTTCACCGCGGCAACGCACATTGGCGCCTTGCGCCCTAGGATGGCGGATATGAATAATCTCACCTTCAACCTCGGCTTCTTCCTGCATTTGCACTGTGTCATAACCTGTAGGCACAGGCGCGCCTGTCATGATCCGCACGCAGGTATTAGGTTTGGCTTCACCTTTAAAACCATGGCCGGCGAAGGAACTGCCGATAAGGCGCAATGCGGTCTGATTGGTTTGCGTATTTAAGTCGACAAAACGAAAGGCGTAGCCGTCCATAGAGGAGTTGTTAAAGGGCGGCAGGTCGATGCAGGAAGCTAAATCTTCTGCTAGGACGCGGCCAAGGGCATGGGGAAGCAATACGACTTCGGTGTCTGACACTGGGCTAACTTGCTCGAGCAAAAGGGGAATAGCTTGATCTGGATGCATTAAGCTAGGTTGCGAACAAGGATCGGCTGTTACGGACATTAGGGTCTGCCTTATATGCAATGGGTCGTAATGACGCTGAATGAATTTCCACCTGATTATGACTGGCTATTATGCCACGGTGATCTGGGATGGCTATGATTTGCATGTGAGTTTCTGTGATAGGCCAGTCAGTTTTTTCTGCCACTTTGGGCGATAACCTCGCTAGAAGTCACACAATTTACTGCGCTAATTCGAGGGTTGAACGCGAGTCGATGAACAAATGAAAATCATTTTTATCAATGAATCATTAACTTAGCAAGAAATCCAAAGGTAAATTTTGTTGCTTTTGTCGACCCCCTTGATGACAATGTCCCCCATGATTCAGTTCGAATGCAAAAGAGGATTTACTATGCTGTCTGCAACTATGATCGAAAAGTTGAATGAACAAATTAATATGGAGTTCTTCTCCTCAAATTTATACCTGCAAATGAGTGCGTGGTGTGAAGATCAGGGATTTGAAGGCGCAGCTAAGTTTATGCGTGAGCACGCGGATGAAGAAATGGGCCATATGCGTCGTCTGTTCACGTATGTGAGTGAAACCGGTGGCTTACCTTTGTTAGGTGCGATTGCGGCGCCACAGTCACAGTTTGATTCTTTACTGGCGTTGTTTGAATTAACCTATGAGCATGAGCAGCTGATTACCCGTCAGATCAATGCCTTGGCCCATGCCGCATTTTCGAATCAAGATTACTCAACCTTTAACTTCTTACAATGGTATGTCGCTGAGCAGCATGAAGAAGAAAAGCTGTTTAAGTCGATTGTCGATAAGATACGTTTAGTGGGCGAAGATGGTAAGGCACTGTTCTTTATTGATAAAGATTTAGCTAAGCTAGCCTCTAAGGGTGGCGAAAGCATAATGAACGGTCAAGGCCAACCACAGGCTTAAGTTCGTTTTATTTGCCACAAAAAAGCAGCCTAGGCTGCTTTTTTGCTCTTTATTGTTTTATTTTTTATAAGCTTAGATATTCACGCATTTATCTTGATAGCCATCATTCAACAGCGCTGTGTGCTTGATGCGTAGCAAGGGAGTGATCTCGTTAAAGGGGAGCGGTTTGGAGATCAAATACCCTTGAGCGAAGTGACAACCTAAATCTCGTAGGAAGTGCCACTGTGCTTCGGTTTCTATGCCTTCAGCAACTAACTCCATTTCTAGGCTTTGCCCCATCATGACAATCGCTTTGACTAAGTTGGCGTTCGAGTTATTTTCGAGGGCATTTTCCACAAAGCTGCGGTCGATTTTAATCACTGAAATCGGGAATTTTTTCAGATAACTCAGGGAAGAATAACCCGTACCAAAGTCATCGATATAGATTTGCGAGCCTAAATGACGAATAGACTCGAGCGTGCTCAAGCAATGGCTGGCATCGCCCATCAGCATGCTTTCAGTGATCTCAATATGCACATTTCGTGGGTTGACGTGGTGGCGGTTGAAGCACTCCTGCAACACTTGGTCGAATCCCATACCGCGTGTATTGATACATTGGCGGCTGGAAACATTAATCGCGACATTGATATTTAAGCCACTTTTCTGCCATTGCCTCAGATCATGCATGGCTTGGTTGAGCACCCATTCGCCCATAGGCTCTATCAGCCCGGTTTCTTCGGCTAATGGGATAAATTGATCCGGCGGGATCAACCCAAGCTCGGGATCTTGCCAGCGGATAAGGGCCTCGACGCTGCAGACACTTCCGGTTTGCATATCCACGATAGGTTGATAATGCAGGGCAAATTCATTTTGTGCCACGGCACGGCGTAGGCGTTGTTCTAACTCCATCCGGGCGAACATGGCTTGATTCATACCCGCGGTGAAGTATTTAAAATTGTTCCGCCCTGCGTCTTTGGCTTGATACATGGCGGTTTCGGTATTGCGGGTGAGTGAGCCTGTATCTAACCCATCTTCGGGATAGACGCCAATACCAAAGCTGGCCGAAATCTGGATCTCGCGGTCATTTAAGTTAAATGGCATACCTAAGGTTTCAATGATTCGGGTTGCCATGTGTTCGATGGCGAGTTCGTTAGTCAGCCGTGGCAAGATAAGCACAAACTCGTCGCCACCGATACGTGCGATAAAATCGGTTTTCCCCGCAATGCCTTCTAAGCGCTTTGCGACATCTTTAAGTAATAAGTCGCCAGTGGCATGGCCTTGTACATCGTTGATATATTTGAATTGATCCAAATCAATCAGCAAGATAGCCAGCTTGCGAGAGTCATGCTGCGCCACATGGATTTCGTGCTGTAGTCGTTCATTGAACAGCTTACGATTAGGCAGCCCAGTTAACCCATCGAAGTTGGCCTGATACCAAAGATCCTGCTCATATTGCTTACGCTTACTGATATCCATAAATAAACCAATATGTTGGATTATTTTACCTTGCTCATTTCGCACCACAGTAATCGCTAGATACTCGGGATACACTTGGCCATCTTTGCGTTTATTCCAAACTTCACCCTCCCATTTCCCTTCTTTTTGTAGTGACTCCCACATGGCGGTGTAAAAGTGCTTAGGATGACGGCTAGAGCTGAGTAGGGAGGGACTGCGGCCTTTCACTTCTTCCAATGAATAGCCCGTAATGTGGCAAAAAGCGGGGTTGACCAGTTCAATATGGTTGTCGGCATCTGTCACCACTATGCCTTCGGCAGAATAGTCAAACACAGCTGCGGCACGGCTTAGGGCATGGTTTGCTTTTTGCCGTTCGCTAATCATACGGTTCATGGCACGGGCCATGCGAGCGAGTTCATCTGTGCCTGAGACTTGGATATTAATATTGAGCTGTGGATCTGCTGCCATTTGCTGCATGTCATTGGCAATCTTAGTGATCTTATCCATAAAATTGCGGATGATCTTTTGTCCAAGCCAAAGTGTGATGGTCGCGGTGAACAAAGCCGAGAACAAGTATAAGCCGAGTAAGATTAAGGTGTGGTTTTGTTGATATTCGCTCTGCTGCGCCATGTTCTTGGTGATATTTTGCGCTAGCAAATGTAGTTGATTGATACGCTGAGTGGTGAGATCCCACCACTCCTGGCTATCAATTGGATGTGGCGGCATTAATAGTTGGCTCATCGCTTGGCTTAATTTGTCCTCGCTGGCAGGGACTTGCGCGATGGCTTTGATCTCCGTCATCGGCAAACCTTGCTGCTGCAGTTGCTGCAACTTGACCATGCTGAATTGGTATTGATTTATGCTGTCCTCAATGGTTTTCAGCGCTGCCTTAAATTCGGGTAGAGAACGAGTCTCGTGACTGAGTTCATCCAAATTAAGCTGAATCGTCGCAAGTGCTGCATTAAATTTTTGCAGTGAAATCTCATCGCCCTTAAGCAAATAGTCCTGAAAACTGCCCATTAAGCCACCGTAACCTAAGTAGGCATTAATATTTTGTGCCAGAGCGCTAATGCGAGTTTGTTGTTCAATTTGCTTGCTGATTTGCAGAATGCGTTGATTTTCTGGCGAATCTTGTAGGTTTTGCAGTAAGGACCTTCTATTGGAAATTGATGCATTACTCGCGTGCATCACGGCTCGCTCATATTCATACATAAAGGAGATTATGGTGCGGTAATCATTAATATTGAGTGACTTGCTGAGCAGTAATTGATTGATGGCACTTCGTTCTTTTACGGCCAACTCCTGCACCATAAGCAGGTTCAATAGATCGGTATAGGCACGGGACTGACTGATTTCATTGGTTTGTAACTGTAATAACTGGATGAGCTGTAAAAGCTGAGTGTGGAATTGATTATAGAGTTCCGTAAACTGACTCAGTGTTTCGTCTGTGTGGTTTTGGTGAACGTTAGCGAGTTTGTTGCCTGTGAGTTTGAGCGCATCCAACAATGCGTTCATTTTGTTTGCTTCAATACTTTTAGGGTCGAGCGCCTCCAGAAGATGCTCTAAAGGCTCACTGTTCAGTAATGCATCGAGTGCTTTTGACCTAGTCGCTTGTTGCTGTAATAGCACTTCATCGGTTGGTCGCTGATTTGTACTTAGACCATATTCGTTTTGCAACTGATAGAGTAGCTCAGTGATTTGTACCGTCGTTTGTACCGCAAGATGATTGTGCTTGGCCGAGTGTGATTCCTTTATCAAGTCATGCATGCGCGTCAGAATGAAAAAGCTCATCATTAATAATGGGACTAACGAAAACAGAATGAGCTTTTGCTTCAAACTGAGATGGTGTAGCGCTGACGGCATTAAAGATCACTCCACTCGTTCACCTAGGCAGAAAAAGAAAATTCAACGTAATAACGTTGAATCCGAGTTACAAATAGGACTAGGCACAGGGTGAGGATATTTAACATAGGCGGCCAGCCACCGCGACCTTTAGTTTATGGATATCTAATCTAGGTCACGAAATTAAGCAAATTGTTATATATCATGCTAAGAGACTATTTTTATTAACCTATTTTGCACCTATCAAACAAGCATTTGTCTTGTCTGTGATGTGAAGCAGTATTTCATCATTCGAAAGAATGACTTGTTTAACTTTACCTTTTATCGGTTTTTTTAGTGCATTAGGTGGAACGCGATTGTTAACGGTAAATCTACTTAAATAAAAAGGACGCTTGCCGCAGCTAAACGTCCTTCTATTTAAATCAATGCCCTAGATTCAGGCGATTGGCATGTTATCTAGCCGACATTGGCCAGCAATGATTTGCGATAAACGACAATATCTTCAATCGTTAATACGGGTATATTGTGCTGCGCACCGAAGGCAATAATTTCGGGCAAACGCGCCATAGTGCCATCGGTGTTAGTGACTTCACACAATACGCCAGCGGCTTTTAAACCCGCGAGTTGCATTAAATCGATAGTGCCTTCAGTGTGACCACGGCGGGTCAATACCCCACCCGGTTGGGCGCGAAGTGGATACACATGGCCAGGACGAGCGAGATCACTTGGCTTAGCGTCATCGGCAATCGCCGCTTTAATGGTGGTCACGCGATCGGCGGCAGAAACCCCTGTAGTCACACCGACTTTAGCTTCAATACTCACAGTAAACGCAGTGCCGTATTGGCTCGAGTTGTTTTCCACCATAGGGGGCAACTCGAGGGCTTTGACTTTTGCATCGGGTAAACACAGGCAAACAATACCGCTACATTCACGGATGAGCATGGCCATTTGAGCGTTAGTCAGCGTCTCGGCAGCGAAAATTAAATCGCCTTCGTTTTCTCTATCTTCGTCATCGACAACTAACACACCTTGGCCTTGACGCAGAGCATTAAGACCCGCTTCAACACGTTCGATAGCAGTACCAAAAGGAGCAAGTAAAGACTGATTCATGGTTAATATCCTTAAAAAATACGACATTGGAATATCCAGAATCAGGGCGTGCAGAAATACAACGTAATCAAACCAAATGGCTCGATTTTGCTGTAGCAATATCACTTCACTTGGGGTGAAGTTATTGCAAAACATGAGGCTAACACTGAGATATATCAGCGCATTGCACTGAGATACCACAATGTTGTCTTACATTCTCTTCCATCCGGACTCAGCACTGTCGCCATTAAAGCAAACAGTCCATTACCGTCGGCTCTGGAATAGTCAGTTTTGCACTAGGCAAAATCTAAGGCACCAGATCTGCTGACCCCGAAAGTGATTTCGGGCGCTCGCGGGCTTTGGGTGTCGCTCAGCAAAATAATCACTTAGTCGTTACCCATTTACCGCCGGTGGGGAGTTTCACCCCGCCCTGAGAATTTGCTTTTGAGCCATTTGCGCTCAAAAACGCGGTTATGTTGCTCTTATTTACCGCGAATGGCAACTTCTCGCGTTCAATGTTTGCGCTAGTGCACACCTGACCACTATCATACTGAACACATAAGCTAATTGACTTGCCGTCGCATTCTTCGACGGTCGTTATGGACGTCACAAGGACGTATAAATGCGCTCTCTGCTACTCACTTTAGGTATTGTTATGCTGTTATCCGCTTGTTCGACCTCCAAAGGGCAAGTACCTGCCCCGGTTGCTGAAAAAATTCCCCATGTGATGACTTTACATAGCGTAACGCGTACCGATGATTACTATTGGCTGCGTGATGATGAGCGCAAAGATCCTAAAGTGTTGGCCTATCTCAACGCTGAGAATCGTTATACCGCTGCTTATTTCAAACCATTAAAGCCGCTGCAAGATGGCCTTTATAAAGAGTTAACAGAGCGTTTAGTCGCCGATGAGTCGAGTGTGCCGTACCAATGGCATCAGCACAGCTACTATCACAGATACCAAGAGGGCAGCGAATATCCGCTGATCAGCCGTAAGGGCGCCGATGGTGTTGAGCAAGTGATGCTCGACGTTAACGAGCGAGCTAAGGGCCATGAGTTTTATGGTTTAGGCGGCGCGAGTGTGAGCCCTGATGAAACCATGTTGGCCTTTGGCGAAGACGTCCTCAGCCGCCGTGTATATCACATCTATTTTAAAGACTTGGCTTCGGGCGACATGATCACCGACGTGCTTGAAAATACCGAAGGTCGCGTAGTGTGGGCGAACGACAACAAGCATGTGTTCTATATCGCCAAAGATCTAAAAACCTTGCTGGGCTATCAAGTGTATCGCCACGAGCTGGGTACTAAGCAATCGAGCGATGTCTTAGTGTATGAAGAACAAGACGATTCATTTTATATTTCACTTGGTAAAACCTTAGATGAGTCGCAAATTGTGTTGTTCCAAGAAAGCACCACGACGAGTGAAGTGTCTATTCTCGACGCCAGCGAGCCTTTAGGTTTATTCAAACCAGTGTTAGCGCGGGAAGAAGGTCACGAATACAGTGTGTCTAAGCTGGGTGATACTTATTACATTCTCACCAACTGGCAGGCGACTAACTTCCGTTTGATGAAAGTTGCCATCAAAGATGCGGCGGACAAATCTAAGTGGCAAGAAGTGGTTGCGCATAATCCCAATGCCCGTATCGAAGACGAGTTAGTGCTCAAGGATTATCTGATTATTCAGACCCGTGAAAACGGCCTGACGCGGATTAAAGTGATGCCGCTCAATGGTCAAAAGCCCTTCGAGTTGAGCTTTGATGAACCTGCCTATGTGATGGGGTTAGATGTTAATGCCCAGCAAGACAGCAATAAGTTACGCATATTTTACTCCAGCCTAACGACGCCAGAAGCCGTATACGAATATTCGCTGGTGAATCCCGATAGACGTGATTTATTAAAACAAGATCAAGTCTTAGGCGGCTTCGATGCCAGCCAGTATCGTGCCGAACGGATATTTGTGACGGCCCGCGACGGTGCAAAAGTGCCCGTCTCTTTGGTATATCGCAAAGATAAATTCAAGAAAGATGGCACTAACCCTCTGTATCAATACGGTTATGGATCTTACGGTTACACAGTAGAACCCGATTTCTCTTCATCCGTTATCAGTTTGCTCGACCGCGGTTTTGTGTATGCCATCGCCCATGTGCGCGGCTCAGAAATGCTAGGTCGCCCTTGGTATGACAATGGTAAGCTGTTGAATAAGCAGAATACCTTCAATGATTTTATTGACGTAACAACGGCATTAACGGCGCAAGGTTATGGCGACAAAAACAAGGTAGTTGCCTCTGGCGGCAGCGCGGGTGGTTTGCTAATGGGCGCGATTGCTAACCAAGCTCCGGATAAGTATTTCGCCCTTGCAGCCCATGTACCTTTTGTTGATGTGGTGACGACTATGCTGGACGAGTCGATTCCGTTGACGACCAATGAGTACGACGAGTGGGGCAATCCTAACGAGAAAACTTACTTTGATTACATGTTGAGTTACTCGCCCTACGACAATGTCACCGAGCAAGAATACCCACACATGCTAGTGACGACAGGTTTGCATGATTCCCAAGTGCAGTATTTTGAACCCGCCAAGTGGGTCGCTAAACTGCGCGATGTACAGAATAAGTGGTACAAGATGGATGATAAGGTGTTGTTATTCAATGTGGATATGGAAGCTGGCCACGGCGGTAAGAGTGGTCGCTATCGCCAATACCAAGACACAGCCCAAGAATATGCCTTCTTCTTGAGTCTGTTAGGTATGGCGAAGTAGGTCATTCGCAAGTGACTGGCTCAGCCCTCTGGTATTTGTATTTAGTCCGCTGCGCGAACGGGCATTTATATACAGGCGTCACCACAGATGTCACACGACGCTTTAGCGAGCATCAGTCGGGTGGCATCAAATCCGCTAAGTATCTGCGCGGTAAAGGTCCGTTAACGCTGATGTATCAAGAGCAGGTTGGCAGTCAGGGTGATGCACTGCGGCGTGAGATTGCAGTTAAAAAGCTGAGTCGCAGTCAAAAGCTGGTGTTGATTGAGTCAGAGCGTGGATTAGTAGATCGTTAACACTGCATCATACTTGTTCTGTGACTAGTAATGATTAAGCACTGTCATTCCAGTGACTCGCCGTAGATATATCCCTATAGGCTCGACGACGGCATCCATGCCGCCAACGGTCACTTCCATGTCAGCGCTTAATCTGGTTAACTGCATAGTATCCTGTTACCTAGAGCATTCTCTTAAGCCTAATGTCAGACAGAACTATCTATCTTAGTTGGCATGATCCTATTGCAATATATGATAGGTTTGTAACTCGCACATGGGATATTCTGTCTGATAGATTGTTGTGTAAGGAAAGTGATAGAAATCTGATTAATTTATTTTGATACAAATAGTTAACGATGCACGCTTTCTCTGCTCTAATGAGGTAAGCGAGCATGCACACTATTCAAAGGTTATCTTAATGGAGGTCTTTTTTATATGCATGGCGTTTGCAAATTATGTAATCAAGAAGCGAAGCTTGAGTTGAGTCATTTTATTCCAAAATTTATAGGAAAGTGGCTTAAGAAGACTTCAATTACGGGGTATTTAAGAGATGGAAATCAAGTAAGTAAACGACAGCAAGATATAGCCAAAGAATATTGGTTATGTGGAGCTTGCGAAGATTTATTTTCAACATGGGAAAGAACTTTTTCGGTTAAAATATTCCACCCTTATATGAAAAACTCGAGTTTAGTAGCAGTGTATGGAAATTGGTTGTCAAAATTTGCAGCCTCTTTGTCTTGGCGAACACTTACTTATGTTCGCAGCAAAAATAGCCATGAAACTAAACCGCAAGAATACCTAGAAATGTTGGCAAAAGCTGAAGAGGGGTTAGCCAACTTCTTACTTGGTAAATCTTCAAACTTATACGAATTTGAGCAACACATATTTCCTCTTGATGTTATTGAGTCAACAAATTTCGATAATCTTCCAACAAACATCAATCGGTATTTCCTTCGTGCTATTGCCATGGATATTGTGGGTAACTCACAAGGCACGTACATTTATACGAAGTTACCTTCGTTTATTGTTATAGGTGTAATTAAGTCAAAGCAATCGAAACAAATGCGATCTAGCCGTGTGGCTATTCGCGGTGGAACAATATCCCCAAGACAGTACGTCTTTCCTGACGGTTTTGATGGTTATATCAGGGATGCTGCAAATAAAATATCTGAACTATACGAGCAAATCCCAGAAGAACAGCTTGCAAAGATTGAAAATTATGTGATTGATAATGTGGATAAAGTGGTAGGTTCAAAACTGTTTGAAGCTATTGTCCATGATTATGAGAGGTTTGGTCGAAAGTCATTAAGATAATAAAGCATTTAAGAGTGATTCCTAAAGCTTGGTATTTTTAGTTCAAGGTTGGGGGCTAGTGGCAATGTTGCTCATACTTGAATGCAACATTATATGTGAAGTTTATTAAGGCATTCATTGTTCAATTTGGCCACAGGTATACTCAAAGGTTAATGAGATTAAGCACTGTCATGGAAGTAACCGTTGGCGGCATGGCCGCTCTTTCACATCCATGTGATCGCGGTATTTGCACTTCTGTATGCAGCAGATGCCGCCGTAGAGCCTATAGGTACACTTCTTGTTAAACGACAGGGCGGCGAGTCACTGGAATGGCAGTGCTTAATAGCTTAACGATTAACTTTCATAATAAATCAAATAGTTAAGATTTAGTCGTCACCAAAGACTGGTCTGCATTGGGGTTAGAGAAGTAGAAATTGAGAGTTAAAAAAATGCCACTGGCCGGTTTATTGCCGGATTTATTATTGGGGTGAGTCGATTTTTTCTTCTGCTGAGCGATAAGTTTGTCTGCTATTGGTATTCTGAACTCCATTCAACAGCTTAAGAATGCCACTTACACAGATCTTTTCACGCTCTTGAACTACATGTCCGGTCTTTTTCTATGCTTAATTTACAATCCCTGGTAGGGCTTCTCTTAAAAGTTCCAACTCCTTTTTGTTTGCTTTAATCCAAAGTTTTTTCAAGTTTGGTATCGAAGCCAAGATTTCTACTGTCTCTTTAGTCTTGATTACATTTGTTTCAACAAGATATAACGCAAAAATATTTTTATTTCCACACAACTCATCAATACTGGACAACTGTGGGTTTCCACTGAGGTCTAAAATTTTTACGCTGTCAAGCGTTGAAATGATAGAACCAAAATCTAACTTTTGACATTTATTTAAAGATAAGTAGCTTAAATTCTGGGTGTTTCCAGTAATTTCAGAGAGTTTGCTTGCATGGGACACACTTAATGATTCAACGGAGTCTGAGCATAAATTAATTGACTCTAATGAGCGAACAATGGAGCAGTTTAATGAAATTGCGACATCAACTTTTAGATTAATAACTTTGGAGTTGAATATATTTACATGCTTAATCCCGTCAACCAATTCAGATGATTCATTTTGCTCAACATAACCTTTCCGAATGAATGCCATTATGGCTTTCCAATCATCTCGCTGCCACTCAGTGTTATATACATAATCCAATGTTGGTAATATAGAATCGAAGGTAGGTAATGAATTTTCCCACCTCTGCCATTCTGAAACATTTTCTGGTGCTAACTTTATATATTTCTTAAAAGATGAAATGTCCATATTATCACTTAATTAAAATTGGGTTGTCGAATTCAGAACGTTGATCACTTCCGGTATATTTTTGCATTTCTTTTGAGAAGCGGCTCTAAATTCTGATGATTTATTCTGTCACGCTATCCCTTTACTCACTCTTATTTGAGCTGACTAAAGCTTTAAAGCGAAGGTCACTCTTGCTCAGAGGGGTAAGTGCCTCGGCTTTGGTGAGATATTGCATAGTGATGTGGATAGCGTCTTGATGGTGACTAAATTCCCTAAAAATACGCTTTGCAATCAGCAGATTTAATTGATGTGCAGCTAATGAGGCATGCTCATGCTTTATCTGTAAAATAGCCTCTTCTAGGGAGATAGGGGGAATTTCTTCCAAGGTTATAAGAAAGGCTTTTGCGACAGTCCTGGCGTGTGAGAAATAGTCTGAGTGCGCATCTAAGGCGTAAATATGCTTGAAAATGTGTTTGGCTAGGGCTTTATTGCCGTTGCGATAAAAAGATTCGCCATCAAAACAAATATCCCCTAGTCCTTCCATTATCTGTCTAGGGTTATCCGATAGAGAAAGCGCTTCAATTTCTTTTTGGTATTCCGAAAACTGATCCATATTCTCGACCTTACTGGCAATACAGTGTGACTTTTCGACTATTGAAGTGGGAAGGCTGACAATCTTAGCAAATCCACAAGGTTAAAGCGTAACGGTCTGAATAAAATCAACATCATTTCTGCAAACTCAAGCTTAATTTCGGTATAAAAATGCCACTACAAGGGGTTAGTGGCATAAATGCATAAGTCTGGCATACGCTTAAAAGGGTGGGTAGAAGACTGACATCTTGGCTGGGAACCGTTGCAACATCAGCCTCTACGCCGGGAAGTGGGTAAAACCTTTGGGAGTGGAGGGGTAAAACGGCGCGTTATTGCATGCTCACTGGGCCGTCGATTTTGTTAAATGTCACATCGCCAGAACCTGCCGCAAGAATCGTTAATCCCTTGGTGTTAAAGACATTAATATTGCCTGAGCCGTCTGTGATGGTCACAGCACTTTGCACATTGGCGACCTCTATGTTGCCCGAGCCGTCATCAATTGCGGTATTGCCGCGAATATCGGTCAGCTTGATGGCACCAGAGCCATCTTCAATGGTTAGGCTGCCGTTGATTTGGCTGATTTCAATATCACCTGAGCCATCCTCTATGTTGATATTGTTACCACCGTTGATAGTGAGTTCACCTGAACCGTCTTTGACATTGATATCTGACGTCATCTTGCTGATCAAAATAGCCCCTGAGCTGTCATCAATATCCAGTGTAAAGTTCGCAGGGACTTGCAGTTTTAGGTCTATATAGGGCGAGTCATTATTAGAATCTGTTTGCTCAAAGTTGGCCTTGAGCTTGGCTTTATTGGCTTTTTTCTCAAGGGTGAGAATGACTTTGCTGTCATCGTTGCCGTCCTTATTGCTATAGATGTCGGCGATGAGTTTAATTTGGGCTAGGCCTTCGACACCGATAATTTCGAGACTGCCTGCGCCAGTTTCTGCAATCAGGCCTTGTAAGTCTTGGCTATCGAGTGTGAGTTCGCGTTGCTGGTGGTCTAAGTCTGGCATGCCTGCAGCGTTCACATTAAGAATGCAGCCAGTGAGCGATACTCCAGCAGTAAAAAACACTATAAAAGCGAGGGTGAATATAAATGGGCGTAGTGACATGTTAGCTTCCTTGTTTATCTAGCACTCGTTTTTCGGGTGAGCGCTGAGTCGTCTTGCGATGAATAAGACATTGCACAGCCCATGCCAATTTTAAGTTTTATTTATAATCAATTGGTTAAGCTAAAAAGTGTCCAGGGTTCACTATGCGGACATGTCCGCTACATGGGTGATTTACTCATAGATTAGTGAAATTGCTCATTTATTAAGTTAGTTTAAGCTCCGTAAGTCACGCGGAATCAAAAATACAAAAAAATACAAGAAGGGATGCAGATGGATTATTTAACGACGAACAAAACGGCTTGGGATGCGCGCACTCGGGTACATTTAACTTCTGATTTTTATGATGTGGCGGGTTTTCTTAATGGTAAGACTTCGCTGCGGGAAATTGAGCTAGGTGAACTCGAGGTTGCAGGTAAAAGTTTGCTGCATCTGCAATGTCATTTCGGCTTAGACACCTTGTCGTGGGCGCGAATGGGAGCCAGAGTCACAGGCGTCGATTTGTCAGCGGTGGCGATTGTTGAAGCGCAAAAGCTGGCAGAACGGACACAGTTGTCCGCCGAGTTTATCTGTAGCGATGTTTACAGTGTGGCGAGCAAGGTTGAGCCTCACGATATTGTGTTTACGTCCTATGGTGCCATTGTTTGGTTGCCGGATTTAACTCTGTGGGCGCAGACGGTGGTTGCCTGTTTAACACCCGGCGGACAGTTTTACATGGCCGAGTTCCATTCTGCGCAGCAGTTGTTCGATGGCTATAGCTATTTTAATCGGGGTGAGCCAGACATAGAGCAGGAAGGCACATATACCGAAAATACCTGTGATGATCAGCAAACCTTAATGTGCTGGTCGCACAGTTTATCTGAAGTGATCAATGCGTTATTACAGGCGGGCTTAGTGTTGGAGTTTTTCCACGAGTTTGATTTCAGCCCCTATAACTGCTTTGAAGGGCTCGAAGCGCAAGAAGATGGTCGTTATGTGTTAACACACCAAGGGCAGAAGGTGCCCTTGGTGTATAGCATCAGTGCGCGTAAGCCAGCGTAATCACAGCCTTTTGTAATCGCGATGATCAACGACTACGGTAAACCGGATACTTAAGGTATTGGTTGTCGTAGTAAGGGCTGCGTTCATAGAACCAGCGTAGGCGTGCCTCAGGATCGGCGGCAAACTCGGCATTGGTCAGTGCTTTGTCGAACTCAGCTTGTAGCTTAGGATCATCTTTTAGCATCTTGGCCGCCAGTGGCTCTACCGCATAATCTTCAATGTATTCAGTACGAGTGAAGATAGGATTGAAGAAACCCCATTGCAGTAAAGAATCTGGTGATTGCGGCTCAAGCAGTAAAATCGCCAGATCACCTAGCGGTTGATCCGTACTGATTTTAATGGTGCCAGCGGGCAGAGTTGTGCTGACTTTGGTTAACTCTGACTCGGCTTTGACCGTTTGGCGGCCCTCAAAATCCTTAGTGTTAAACACGGGATTGCTGAGGGTATATTGCTGCAATTTCAACTCGGTTGGCTTTTTGAGCGTGGTCATGCGAATGCCATGCACGTTAAGACGATCAATCACTTGAGTCCATTGCGCTGGAATATAGTAAGCACTCGGACGAGTGACCTTAATGTCGGGCACTGTTTCAGCCATCACAGGCAAGTTAGGGTAAAGCTTAGGTTCACCTGTCCAGCGCACAACTTCAGCGCCACTGATGGGGCTCTTTTCAAGTTGATAATCTATGCCTTTAAAATCCCAGCCTTTTTCTAATGGTGCTAATTTCCAAGTAAGGGTGATTAGCGGTGAGGCGCGGTATTTATCTTCTTGAATCGCACTCTTAAGTTTCGTCGCCTGTTCACCCACGGTTTTGAGGGTTTGCGCTAACATCACATAAGTGCCGAGCACCCTTTGCTTAAAGGGCTTTAGGCTGTGGTTTTCAACCAGAATGGTGGGCAAATGGCGAGCATCGCCATAACCGTTAGAGAAGCGCGGGCTTGGATTCCACAGCGACATGCCTTTGTTAATATCGGCGTTATCCACGGCAAAAATCAGTGCGCCGGGAATATGGCCTTGTTCCGTTAATGCCGCTTCAACCGCAGGTCTGTAGCTGTTTTCGAGCCAGCGGTAGCTCGCAGGGCTTAAGCCTTGGGCAAGGTTATAACCAAAGGTAACATCGTATTGATAGTCGATGCCGTCAGTAACATGCACATCGATATACAGATCCGGTTGCCATACGTTGATTGCGCGCAGCATGTGCTGCATTTCTAAGCTGTCGGCCTTAGCATAATCGCGGTTAAGGTTGAGATTATTAGCCGTAGTGCGCCAGCCCATATTCACAGGGCCACGTTGATTTACACGATTAAATTCGCCGCTGCGCTCATGGGCATCAACACTAAAAATAGGCACAAACAAGAGGTTAGCTTTATCGAGCAGGGCACTTTTATCGCCTTGGATAATGTCACGTAGCAGCATCATGCCGGCATCTTTACCGTCGATTTCTCCCGCATGAATTCCCGCCTGCACTAGCACTGTTGGCTTAGTGTTTTGTTTGAGGCGTGCCGATTCATTAATGCCTTCACTGCTGGCGATATACATCCAAATATCGCGCCCTTGTGGGCTCTTACCTAAGCTCACCTTTTGTAATTTATCTGTCTCGCCCGCGAGTTTGTCGAGCCAAGCGATAGTGGCATCGTAGCTTGGACTTTCAATACCGCCACTTTGCTCAAAGGGAGTCGCCCACTCGCTATCAACACTTAACATGAGCGATTCGCTGGCGCCAGACCAAGTGATGTTTGGCGGTAAAATCGCATCGTTGACAAAGGTGTTGGCTCGTTCAGGAATGGGCGCTGGTTGTGCTTCTGGCGCTGCAACTGTGGTATCGGCCAGTACATTAGTCGCAGTTTCAGTCGCTTGGCTATTCGCTGCTGGACTTGCATCCTGTGACGTTGTGATTACTGGGGAGCCAACTGCCAATGTTTCGGTGGTAGAGGCTTGCGCCATAGTGGCTGCCGGAGTTGTTTGGGTTGTGGTTTTCGCATCATTGGCAAAAGCATTACCAGGGTACAGATTGCCCGTAGAGAGACAGGCAATGGCGATAACGGAGAAAGAAAACAAGCGCATGAAAAGAGTCCATCTATCGAATTTTTATTAGGACGGTATCTTTTCATTAAACGCCCCGTTAACGCAAGGGCGGCTAAGGGTTATCCGGCATTTCTGACATGGATTTAAGCACTAAGCGAAATGGGAAAATCGACTAAGCCGTTTTGTTGGGCGTTATCTGAGAAGCTGGCCGCTTGTGATAGGCAATGTCGATAATGGCAATGTCTTTATAAAGTGCTTCGACGGCAATCGCGAGCTGATAAATTAGCCAGCTATAACCTGTGAGCGCAAATCCCTGCGGCACTTGGTCGTTTACGGCTGTCACTGGATCTGCGGTTGATGCTTGAGTGGCTGCGACTAGGGCAAGCTGGAGTCTGTGTTGCAATTCTTGATCTAAGCATTCTGGCAGTGTCGGCAATTGTTGAGCTTTACCCGCCACAAATTCTGCAAGTTGTTGCAAATAGAAGGCAAGCTCAGAGGCAACCGCATTAATCTGCAGATAGGCGTCTTTGTCTTCTTCCTGCCAGCGGGTTAAGGGTAAGAGTTCGAGTAAGGTGATTAAGCGCACTTGTTTATTGGCTAACTGCGACAGTAGCACTTTGTGTTTTTTGAGGGTTTGACTTTCCCATTCCAAGGAGAAAAACAGTTTCTTTTGAGTGAGTACGGCCTTCATCGCAGCCTCCAGTCTAGCGCGAAAATCGAGATCATGATTGGCGGGCGCCTTAAGATGCTCGGCTAATACTTCGGCCATATTGTCGATGGCATGGGTGAGTTGGGAGCGCCAATCTTGTTTAGCTTTAATCGGGAAAATGAACAGTGAGACCAAAATAGCAATCACGCAGCCGGAGAGGATGTTGGCCGTGCGCCATAGTGCCTCAGAGGTGTCATGGTTGGCGTCGCCGACCACGATTATGATGGTAAATCCGGCCACTAAATAGGCATAGCTATAACGTCCGGCCGAGATAAAACAAATCAAGCTAACGGCTAAGATCAGCAGGCTCATGATTAGCCAATAACTGTCCACTGTGGCAACTAACATCACCCCATAAGCTGAGCCTAAACAAGTGCCTATAGCCCTTTGTAGCGACTTTTCAATCGCGCCGCCTACCTGAGGTAAGCTCATCATAATGATCACTATCGTGACCATGCTCCAAATAAAATGCGGTGGCGCCCAAATGGCATTAATAGTGACAGCAACGAGTAAGGCTAGCCCGAGCTTTAGGGCGTGAATTGAGCGGAAATGGCGATAGATAAAGTCGGCAAAGGGTGTGGCTGGGGCAAATACAGACATAGGGCAAAATTCCTTTGAGCTAACTTAGCGATGTTAATCTGGTAGCAGTATCGCAGAAAAACCGTGTCACTTGCGGCCATAGCGCCATAAAGAAATGTAAATTGCGAAATCTAGCAAATTGAGCTTAGTGGATGGCGCGGGAGAGATCACATTAACACTCAGATTAAATAGGCTTAACTGATGCGTGTAGAGGCTGGCCATTATACCGTGCTGCAGATAAAAAAGGCTTGAATAAGCGTTGCCTATTCAAGCCTATATTCAAAGTGTTTGAGTTAGCTTAAGCTGCGCTCACTATCCGCTTTAACATCAACTTCTGTGTATTTATCCATGATCAAGGCACAAGCAGCATCGCCAGTGATATTGAGTGCGGTACGGATCATGTCAAAAACCCTGTCTAACGCAAACAGCAAAGGTAAACCATCGATAGGAATTCCTGCAGCTAACAGCACTGCCACCACTAAGAAGGATGGGCCCGGCACACCAGCTTGACCAATTGCACCTAAGGTTGAGGTGAAAATGATGGCCGCATAGGCTGTCATCGACAGATCAACGTTATACATTTGGGCGAAGAACATGGCCACTAAACCATAATAAATCGCGTTGCCGCTCATATTAATGGTGGCGCCTAACGGCAATACAAAAGCCGTGGTTGCCTTAGAGACTTTAAGATCTTCCTCACAGGTTTCCATATTCACTGGCAGAGTCGCCATTGAAGAGGCGGTCGATAAGGCCATTACCTGCGGCTTCTTCATTGCCGAAATAAACTGGCGCGCCGACACTCTTGAGAAGAGTTGCACCACTAATGGGAAGAAGATAAAGCCGTAGATCAGAATCGCAGCCACAAACACGGCGAATAACTTAAACACGACTTCTAGTGCATCGAAACCGAAAGTGCCGACAGAATCGGCCATCAAACCAAATACACCGATAGGGGCAATGATCATCACGCAGTTGATCATCCACACAAATGCATCGACGACTGTGTTGAGTGCGGCCAAAATAGGCTTAGCGCCATCGCCTTTAACTTTAGTCAGTGCGATGCCGAAGAAGATACTAAAGACTAAGATTTGTAATATGTTACCGCCGTTCAGCGACTCGAACACATTGGTTGGGATCATGCCGATAAAGGTATCCATTACCCCGGGTAATGCGCCATGTTCCTTGGTTACTTCCATCAAGTCTGTGCTGCTGTGGGCGGTAAAATCAACGCCTGCACCCGGTTGGAACAGATTACCCATCAAGAGTGCAAGCACAACGGCAAAGCCCGACGTGACAATAAAAAAGCCGAAAGTGCCAATGCCAATCTTACCCGCCGATGGGCTGTCACCTAAGCTCGCCGCGCCGCTGATGATAGAAACCAATACCAGTGGTATCACGAGCATTTTGATTAAATGGATGAAAATGGTTCCGAGTGGTGCAAACACGCTTGCACTCTCGCCCATGATAAAACCCACCAGTGCGCCGATAATCATGGCAATAACCACTTGCACACCAATGTTACCTAATAAACTCTTGCTCTTCATTCTTGCGAAACTCCCCAGTTGCCGCAGCATTTTGTGTCATGCACAGACGATTTGAACCTAGACGACTCAAGCTTTAATGATTAAGGCTTACTCTAGGCTAAAGGTTCACTCTATGTTAAAGGCAAATGCCCGACATCTTTGTCCGGCTAAAGTACCACAATTGCATAGTAGGGGATTGTGAAACATCACCAACCTTGGTTTCAAAATAACCAAAGTCTAAATCACGTTAACGTTAAATGAGAAATGCTTAAATTTATGCGCTTAAAAATGAATAAAGCTTATTTTATTGTGTTTTTTTAACTTCTGGATTGATGAATTGTGATTTTGCGTTGGGTTGCAGAGTCGCGTTGGGTAGATATAACGACTGTTGAAAGTATCAATTTTAACCTTTGCGTAGTTTTTTCTGTGGTATACAACCCGTTTTTTCCATTATTTATGGATGAACTGACTGCAAGTGATTGGAAGGAGCAGATTAACTTAAAGCCATAGACTTATGTTTTTTAAGCAAGTTAACATGTCACTCTGACGTTAATATGAAGGAGACATTGGTGGATATAGGATCATTCCTTGGCGAATCAGAGCCGTTAAAAAACTGGATTAATAAGTGTATTACTCAGCGAGGCTTACAATATTGGCTTGTTTATCAAGATACTGCGGAAAATGAAACTCTCCAATTGACCACGCAGCTACTGCCAATTGTCGATGATATGAGGGATTGGTCTAATGAAGAAATCGATGAGTTTGAAGATAGTCTGATAAACAATGGTTATTGCTATCTGCTCAATATGGATCAAATCGAGGATGTAATCGATAATCTTAAGCAGCAAAAAGCTCAGCCCAGTGAACAGGAACTGCTTGAAGCTATTATCTTTTACTATGAGCGAGATGCGTTTATAAGCCTTTAATCGGTGCTAATTTGCTTGATGGCGCTATGGGTGACGAGTCACCCCTACGTTACCTTGGCGCTTAGCCACTTAAGATGAGCCCAGATAAACGCCCCGAAATGTCACTTCAGGGGCTCGGATGGATTAAGGTTTACTTTGCTAAGGACTTAAAGTGGTTGTACAGCGTATTGCTGAAACTGCTGTCGTAGGTGAAGCGATAAAACTGTTTATTTTCAGCAGAATCAAAAGCCTTGTATAGATCAGCCTCTGTTAGCAAGTTGGAGGTGACAAGGTAGTGGTATGGTCGCACGATTTTGTTTTCAATCGGTTCTACGACGATTTCAGTGATGGTTAACAGCTTGCCACCGTTTGGACTGGCGCTAATCTCCCATTCATATTGGCCTTCGGGCTGACCGAAACTATCGAGAATGGTGAATTTATTTGCTGAGTCCTCAATGTAACTCTCGGGGTAAGCGTGGGGCCACAACAGCTCTACCAACAAGCTAGAGGACAGCTGGCTTGCGGTTTCAACGTCTGTTTCATAGGTAATGGGATCTTCTGCGCGGCAAATTACGTCGGCTGCTTGTTTTACATCCGTACGATATATTTGCGCCGGCCAAGAGAGTGACGTCAGCTTAAGATCTGAAGGAAGGTTTGCCAGCAAATCCTGCCAGTCGGCGGCCGTGTTCTGATACTTATTAAAATTCATCTGGATTTCGATATCAGTACCAGCGTAAACGGTTTTTAATAGATTACCTTCGATAATCGGTTCTTTAAGGATATAACCTTGATCGTTACGCGAGGGATTAATCCATTTTTTCATCGGCTCATTCCAGCATTCGTTGGCGATCTCCTCTCCCGGCGTTTGGTCGATAAGCATCACTGCGCTACCTGAGATCACGCCAAGCATGCTTTGATGCTCAACACCATAATCTAAGGTAATGAAATGGCTGCTACGAACAGTTTCGATATTGAGCAGATGAGATTCGCCAGCATGGTTGAGCATGCTGCTAAATACTGTATCCCAGTCAGTGCTGTTCATCGCTTTATCATCAACTGGCGCTTCCATATAGCCGAAGGACACTAGTGTGCTTTCAACCTTATTGGTGATGGCGACGGGATTAGTTTGCAGGTAAGCCGTTGTCCCAAAGCCATAACCCTTGATTAAATTCTCGAAGGCTTCAAATCCGGCGATTAACACTTCGATGGCTGCCAAAATTTCCACTGTGCGCTCATTGGTGAGGTTTAGCAGATAATCGTGTAACAGCAGCGTGTCGATAAATGTTGGTTGCAGGGTGATTTCGGGAGAAAGCCTAAATAAATCGACTTCGACTTGTTTAAATCCACTGGCGTATAAGGTTTTGAGTTTTGCACGGAACTCAATCACTTGTTGTGGTGTTAAGTCGGCCTCAATCATCTTGCGATAGCGTGAAAACTCAATATTCGTCAGTGCGTTGATGTGACCTGCGTGATCGGGCAGGGCAACGATATTCACGCCGCCTGTTGTGGTGTTGGCATAATCTGCGGCTGGGCTAACCGCCAAGGCTGAGCGTGAAGATGAAGGCGCGCTATCAACCCAATTTGCCAGCAGGTAATAGTTCGGTTTTTCGGTCTCGCTTTTCCAATCTATTTGATATTTACCATCGCTATCCGTCGTTGTGCTGGGTTCGCCCTCAGAGCAGCTTAAGTCCTGGTTGAGATCGACACACACATTTGCACCAGCGATGGCACCGATATAGCTGACTTGCCCAGTAACGTTATGCGCATATTCAGTCGGTGGAGTAGGTTCTGGGATCGGTGTTGTATCATCTTTATCGTCCGAGCCAGAACATGCCGTCAGTAAACTAGTGGCGATAAGCAAAGAGAGCAGTTTAGGTTTAAACATCTTGTATCCTTACGTGAATATACTCGGCAACTTCCATCGCCATTATTTAAGCTGTGTCTATTTTATTTTAATATGAATCAATATCTTGGAGCGTTTTTCTATTGTTAAAATGTGATTGGCTTTACATTGGGTACGATGACGGGGTAGGCAATAGCGGATAGCAATTGAGAACGCTTTTGATGAGACGTTTACCATTTTTTAGAGAAATCCCTTTCGCTACGACTTAACATCCAATCCTGTAATTAACTCAGGCGACTGTTGTGCTAGTGTTAATTGCTTGTGTATTTTCCTTTCTGTTTAAAAATCAATCAAGTATACAAAAGTATGAAAGGTGCATACTTAGCTTGAAGATTTTAATGGGAGACTTGAGCTGGTTAGATCGCACATTCGAGCATTAACAGTGGTATGCCATTGGCTTCAGCTTGTTGCATACGTTCTGCCATGTCTGTTGGACTCAGTCCAGGATGGATAGGAATAAGCTTTTCTGATACCAATAATGGTTTGAGTTCAGCGCAATTCACTGTTTTGTCAATGCTGATGGTCTGGACGTTAAGTTCGATTAAGCTTGGCCAATTATTTGAGCTAATGCGGCTGAGGAACAGGCTATCGAGTTGCAGGTTTTTACCAGAAAAGTCAGTTACCTTCATATCGGTCAGCATTAAGGTTTTAAGATTATTACTGTTCAGATTACCGAGTGTGCTGAGCGTGCCACCTTTTAAGCTTAGGGTGTTGAGATGGGTAAAGGCGCTGAGATCTTGCAGCGTCACTATGTCAGTGGGATTAAATTGGCAGTTAAGTAGGCTGAGTTCTTGGCTCTGCTGAATAGCGAAGAGTTTCGATTGTTTTTGGATGCAGTCATTAAGTGGCATATTGCTGAATTTAACGGCGGATATCGGTTGTGAAATTTCAGTAGCGAGCTCAGTTTCAGGCTCATCAGACTCGCTATTGTCTTGCTCAGTATCCTCTTCGATGGCTTGTTCATCTCCCATATCATCGAGTATTGGCGCATCATCTTCAGCCATTTCATCCGCCATATTTTGTGATGCAGTTGGGTGGGGCAAGCCCTGTTTAGCAGCAAATGCATTGGTCAAGGCGTTGGCTATTGCATCCCCTTTCTCGCCTGTGAGTCCATCGACAATAGCTGGTGTATCATCGCCTAAAACACAGAGCCGAAATCGATGAAACAGACTCGTTAAGGTGTTAACCCGTGCCTGATTAATATTCATGTCCATTAAGGCTGGAAAAGCGTCGCCTAGGTTTTGGAGTTTAGGGTAAGTGTTGAGCCTATCCACATAGGCGTTGAGCTCTTTGATTTGTGTTCTGAAATCTGCCACAAGTTCTGGTTGATGGCATTGACTCGCATGCGGAACTTGCTGCTGTAATTCTTTAAAATACCTAAGGTACTCATTCGCTAACGTAAGCTGTTGCTTTGCCTTAATCGCCAGACGTTGAGGAATGCCTTCCCTTATAACGGCAAGTGCATCGCCTTGATGACGATCTAACGCATCGTCAATTTTGTCCTCAGGCGCTGTTTCCCCTAATGCAATGGCTTGCTCTATGAGTGGTACTGTTTGGCTGTCAAAAGTCGCCAAAGCCTGATCTCTATCCTGTGCGGCGCTAGCAGGAAAAATACTGCAGGCAAGTAAACTACACAGTGCAATAATTCTTATCTTTTCCATAAGTATCAATATCCGTTTAGCTTCAATTTTCAGATTATTTTAAAAACATACATAGTAGGTTCCAGTTAGCTAAGCAGGGGAACATTGCAAAATGTTGATAATTGCTTACCTATCTCCTGTATTTGGTGCAAGTCACCATATTGAAATTTCAATGGTTCAATTTGAGTATCCATCACTATCAACAAATCATACCCATGGGGCTGGCCGAGACGTTGCTGTATTTGAAATGCTGCAATGTGGTTGATGGGGATGACTTGTTGGGTTAGCGGATAGAGCGAACTGACGTTAATGGTGATTAGTTGTCGTTCGAGATCAAACTGAATACGCCTACGAGCAAATAGTAGATGCCAACTAAGAAGTGCAAGGAACGACCAGATAATCACTTCGGCATAGGACCAATGCTCAAAAACTAGTGTGTTAAATAAGGTGAGTGAAGCGACTAGGCTTGCAAAAATCCAGCGCCCAATGGTTTGTGCTCGAGTTTTAGCTATGATTGCTATGGTCGGTGAGAGTTGTTTAAAGTGCATTGCTATAAGCTTCCAATAAACTTCATCGCAAAGCCAAACACCATAATAAATGGCAGCGGATCAAACAGTTTAAGTATTAACTTAGGGGACCAAAGTGGTTCGATATCTGCCGAAAGCGGACGATGAGTAAGGTTGCCATTCTCTTTAACGTCAGTCGCCTGTGCGCTATATCCATCGACAGTGTTGATGGTGCCGACCTCTTGCACTAGCGGTTTATTCTGATCATTTAGCGAGAGTGATGCGATAAGTGGTTCATTCGATGAGAGTATATCTAGCTCATGGATATTGGGGAATTGGGTGATTTGCTCTTTGGCAGGAAGATTAAATGTCTGTGCAAAGAACATCATAGCTTGAGTGGTATCGGTTAAACTGCCGATGGGGTACACAAGATTATGCAACTTAAGCTCATATTGGTTTCTGTTATAACTATCGTGGCGCAGTAGTAACTCGGTAGATTTCAGTGGGGCTAGGTAGACTTTTTTGAAGTGATAACCCAAAAATTGTGATTGTACGAAACGTTGCTGACTTGGATTATCAAGTACCAAATGCTGCTTGAACGCCCAGAGAATGAGCACTACAGGTAGCAATAATGCCACCACAAACTGGTAAAAAGTCTGCTCACCGCCGTCGAGGGTGATCGCCATGATAAGAGACGCCGAAAGTGGCAATAGCGCCAATAATGCTAACCCTCGACGAGCATAATGCCCCTTAGTTGCAAGGCGAAGCTGTTCAGGTAATCCATCAGGATTGATAAACCTTTGGGCCTTTTTAGATAATTGCGAATACTGCATTACTACCTTGCCTTTATGTCGTTGTCTGTTTTAGGTCACTTACGGCAATTTGGAAAGGAACCAACCTTTTGGTGTTTCGACAAATTTGCAACTGACCGAGGCTTGATTATTGGGGCTGGTGATCAGCAGTTTAACTCTTGCTTCTTGGATAGCGCCTTTTTGCCGTTTAAATTCGTCTGCTGTGCTATAGCTCACGCCTTTGGGAGTAATTTCATCCATGGTTCGGTCAACATACCAGCGCTTGTGGGATCGTTGCAAAATCTCGCCCGCATATTCCTGTTCTTTTTGAGTTGGTGCGTACGGCATAAGAGCGATAAAGGCCGCTAGGTCTTGGGTCTTAATAAAATCGAAAGTACCTAAGCAGCGTTGGGTTAATTCATCGTCTAATTTTTGATTTACTGCTTGCACACATAGCGGCATAAATAAAAGGACGATTATGGATAGAGTTCGGGCGGAGTGGGTTAGTCGCAAAATAAACGTCCTGGTGATGAAAGTGAATCTCGGCTAACAGACAGGCTAAGCGATTGACATCTAATATGTTGTTAGCCTGTTTTTTTCGTCAGTTATTTTTGCGTGTAGAGTTCATCATCACAATCACGCTAAAGTATTAACTTGTTTCTGATTTGTTATTTGATACTGCATTTAGTGTTAACTTGCTCACCAGTATTTCTATGGAGGGTAAATATTAATGCGTGTTTTCAGTTCAGGTTGCTTAGTGGGTTTATTGGCGTTATCAATGGGTACTTTTACGTCGTTGCCGTTACAGGCGGCCGATGAGGAATTATTTACACTGTTTCCTACGGCAAAGTTAAAAGAAGAGCTGACTCGCCACTATGTTGAGTATCCTTTTATTATCAGCGTTGGCGAGAGTAGAGCGGACTTTAGCTTTAAGCCAATATTTGGCCAGTTACAGCAGCAAACATACGAATTAGCACCTGAATATAGTCCTAACCATATACTCGATAATTATCGGGCTCAATTGAAAAGGCTTGGCGGTGAAGTATTATTCGAGTGTCGTCTTGAAACGTGCGGTAATACTCGTCTATTGCAAGAGAATATTGCCTTGTTGGATGGCGTGATTGGTGTCGATAATGGTTATTTATTCGCTCGAGTTAAGCATGAGCAGAAAGAGTTTTATACTGCGATACAAACTGCAAGCACGACTAATTCTTATGCAACTATCCATATCACGACCTTAGAAGTTGTGCCTGAACCTTTAGGTTTAGTCACTGCTAATGCGGCATTTTTACAACAAGCACCTAAGCAGATTGAGTTTAATGACAATGTACAAAAGGACACTGAAGGTGCTGAAGATCATCCGTTGCTAAGTCGCTTAAAGGGCGCTGTGATTCATGAATTTAAACGTCAGGGTTTTGCTAGCACAGCTTTCGTATCTGCTATGGATGCTACCAACAAACCTGTGGTGGTGGAGCGTGCAGGTAAGCTGACTCAGAATGGTTATCAGTTGCCAAAGGAATACTCAAGTTATGAGGTGTTTAGCAACTATAAAGCAGCGCTGACTAAACTCGGCTTCGAGGCGCAATTTGAGTGTAAGGGAGAGGCCTGTGGCCCTGAAAGAAAATTTGTCGAGGCAATTGATTCTTTAGTCAATATTGGTAATGAAGAGAGCCAGTTTTATGGCTGGTATACCTTAACTCGCCCCGAGGGCAATGTGCATGTAAGTACTTATACCATTGGCTTTATTGGCGGCTTATGGACAGAGTTACGGGTATTGGAAGAAACTCAACTTAAGGATGACCGTGTCGGTATCAACCTTGCGGCTTTGACTGATCAAATTGAAGCTAAAGGACATGTCACCCTAGAAGGGCTGTTATTTGAGTACGATAGCGACAAGTTATTACCAGAAGCTCTGCCCGTTGTGGAAGTGCTGGCGAGTTATTTAAGCGCTAACCCAAGCCGCGCATTTTATGTGGTTGGCCACACTGATGACAAAGGCAACCAAGCTTATAACCAAGGTTTGTCACAACGTCGTGCTGTTGCAGTCGTCAAGTTGCTTACCGCAAGTCATGGTATTAAAACTCAACAGCTTGAAGCTGTGGGTATTGGCGAGCATGCGCCCATTGCCAGCAATAATGATGAGGCGGGGCAACAACAGAATCGTCGAGTAGAGTTAGTGCTGAGATCGGATACTAAGTAAACACAATAGCTTGATTCAATAGATATAAAAATGGCGCTCACAGTTAACTAAGTGGGCGCCATTTTTGTTTATCTGTGATCGCTCAGCCGAAAATCTCAGCCAAGCGATATTCACACTAAGATAGTGCCGGGAAGGAGAGCGAGCTGCCAATCCCTAGAGGCAAGCCTAAGGCCCAATATGCCAGTAAGAAACCGCTCCAAAGTAAAAGAAAACTGATTGAAAACGGTAACATCAGTGCCACTAAGGTGCCGATGCCTGATTCCTTAACGTATTTTTGGCAAAACACCACAATTAACGGAAAGTAAGGCATCAGTGGGGTGATGATATTAGTGGATGAGTCGCCCACTCGGTAAGCGGCTTGAGTCAAATCCGGTGATACACCCAGCTCCATTAACATGGGCACCATAATGGCACCAATCAATGCCCATTTGGCTGAAGCGGAACCCACTAATAGATTGACGAACGCCGTGAGAAACACAATTCCCACCAAAGTCACACCCATAGGAAGGGCTAATTCCTTTAACGCCAACGCGCCTTTAATGGCCATTAACGCGCCTAAATTAGATTGACCAAAAGCATAAATAAACTGGGCGCAGAAGAAGGCCATCACGATGTAATAACCCATGCCGCTCATGGATTTGCTCATGCCTTGAATAATGGCTCTGTGGTTGTTTGCCGTGCCAGCGGCATAGCCATACACTATGCCGGGCACGAGGAAGAACACAAAAATAATCGCCACAATGGAGCGCATTAAGGGGGCTGAAGCACTGGTTAAGGCGCCGTCAGTAGCACGCCAAGCAGAATGTTCACCATAGGCGGTTAATACTAATCCTAATGCACACAACAACATGGCGGCCATGGCGAATTTGAGTCCGCGGCGCTCATGGGGTTGCAGTTCATCTAGGGTTGGGAGCGTGCTGGGATCGCCATTCACCGCAGTGTTTTTTAGGCGCGGCTCGATAACTTTATCCGTTAAGAACCAGCCAACTAAGATAATTAAAATGGCAGAAGCCGAAGTAAAAAAGATGTTATTCAGTGGGTTAATCGTTAATGTGGCGGCCGCGGGATCGGCCGATAATCTTGCCGCTGCCTGAGTTAAGCCCGCTAACATAGGATCAAGGCTGGATGGCACGCCAACGGTTGCAGAAAAACCGCCGGATACGCCAGCGAAAGCGGCGGCAATACCGGCTAAGGGATGACGACCCGCGGCATAGAAGATCACCGCGCCGAGTGGGATAACGAGTACATAACCCGCATCAACCGCGACATGGCTTAGAATACCCACGGCTATCAATACCGGAGTGAGTAACATCTTGGGGGTAATAGATAAAATGGAGCGCAGCCCTGCATTAATAAAGCCAGTATGTTCAGCAACGCCTAGGCCCAGCATGGCCACAAGCACCACACCTAGCGGCGGGAAAGTGACAAAGGTCGTGACTATCGCCGAGGTAAAAGCGGTTAACGCACCACCATCAAGCATATTGACGACTTGAATCGGGTTACCAGTACGAGGGTCGATTTCATCAAAACTGACACCCGATAATCCCCAAGAGATCAACCAGACTAAGCCCAGAAACATCGCAAATAATACCGCCGGATCAGGCAGTTTATTGCCGACGACTTCGACGCCATTGAGAAATCGCTGGAATCCAGTGACAGGTTTATGATTTTCCATTTGGGTGCCGCTTCCTAAAAAATGATGATTGTTATCGGTGATTATAAAAACGCAGCATTAATTTAAGCTTGGTTTAACTAATCGATAAGAAATAAAACACATAAAAATCTATCGCAGTGGCTTTAGTGCGGGTGGATTTAATCATCACTAAATCAATTTAGCCGCAAATAAAAAGCGCGGGTTCATGACTGAACCCGCGCTTTTTTACTCAACAATGTGTTTGATTACATTATCCGAATGGAGCCGCTACGTGCTTAAGCCTTTGGACCTGCGTTGCGGATAGCGTCTGACACTTGATACTTAGCGAAGTTTTTAGTGAAAGCTTCGGCCAGCTTCTGGGCGTATTCGGCATATAGCGCTTTATCGCCCCAAGTGTTGATTGGGTTGAGTAAATTGCTGTCTACGCCTGTGACTGCCACAGGAACGGCGAGGTTCAAGGTGTCTAAGTGGACAGTTTCCACATCTTTCAATTCACCGCTGACAATCGCATCGACGATGGCGCGGGTGGTTGGGATGTCAAAACGTTTACCCACACCGTGTGGACCGCCAGTCCAGCCTGTGTTGACTAAGTACACTTGGCTACCGAATGACTCAATGCGCTTCATCAACAGTTCTGCGTACACGCCAGCAGGGCGAGGGAAGAAAGGTGCGCCGAAGCACGTTGAGAAGGTGGATTGAATCGCCGAGGTTGAGCCGATTTCAGTCGAGCCCACTTTGGCGGTATAGCCAGATAAGAAGTGGTATGCCGCTTGTTCTTTGGTCAGGATAGAAACCGGTGGTAATACGCCATATACGTCGCAGGTTAAGAATACAACCGCATGTGGCTCAGCGCCGCAGTTGTCTTCTTTACGTTGGGCGATGTGCTCCAGCGGATAGGCTGCGCGAGTATTTTCCGTTAGGCTGCTGTCTTTGTAGTTAGGTACACGGTGTTCGTCCATCACTACGTTTTCAAGCACGGTGCCGAAACGAATCGCATCCCAAATCACGGGCTCATTCTTTTGGCTTAAATCGATACATTTGGCGTAGCAACCGCCTTCGATGTTGAATACGCCGCCGGGTGCCCAGCCGTGCTCATCGTCACCAATGAGGAAGCGTTTTGGATCGGCAGAGAGTGTGGTTTTACCTGTGCCAGATAAACCGAAAAACAGCGTAGTGTCGCCATCTTTACCTACGTTGGCCGAGCAGTGCATTGGGAGCACGCCTTGGGCTGGCAGTAGGAAGTTTTGTACTGAGAACATAGACTTTTTCATTTCGCCAGCGTATTTCAGGCCAGCGAGCAGCACTTTACGTTCGGCGAAGTTTAAAATCACGGTCGCATCTGAGTTAGTGCCATCACGTTCTGGTACGCAAACAAAGTCAGGGGCATTGATGATCTGCCACACTGGTTTGTCTTTACGATTAAATTCTTCAGGAATGATAAATAGATTGCGGGCGAACAGTTGGTGCCAAGCGTATTGCGTAGTAACACGTACTGGTTGGTAATGTTCAGTGTCGGCACCGACTTCGAGATCAGATACAAACAGTTCTTTATCGGCTAGGTAAGCTTCAACCCGTGCCCATAAACCTTCAAAAGCACCTGGATCGAAAGCCTGATTGACTGGGCCCCATTCGATATCAGCTTCTGAACTGGGTTCTCTTACAATGAAACGATCGCCAGGTGAGCGACCGCTGCGAGCGCCTGTTTTAGCAACTAATGCGCCATTGGCTGTCAATTCACCTTCGCCGCGTAGCAGGGCAAATTCGACAAGTTGTGCTGTTGAGGGGTTAAAGTGAACGCGGTTTAATCCATCCGCCATAGTGAGGTCTCCATTTGATTTGTAAGGTTATTTTAATATCGATCGTCTGCCGATTTAATTTTATTTATCGCCTGAGTCGTGCTAGGTGACAAAGTGAGGGCGATTGTAGCCTAAGCCGAGTGCAATGTGTGAGGGGATTATAGGTATGAATAAAAAATGGGCGCCAAATAGGGCGCCCATTTTTTAGCGGGAGTCGTTTTACTGCTGGGTTGTTGATGTTTGACCGTTAGCAAATAAGGTTGCTACGTCTATGGCATCAAAGGTGTATTTAGCGTGGCAATATTCGCAACCCATTTCTATCTTGCCATCTTCGGCGAGTATGGCTTCGATTTCTGCTTGATCTAAGGTTTTGATCGCGCCAGCACTGCGTTCATGGGAACAAGTGCATTTAAAGCTCACATCGATAGGATCAAATAAGCGTACTTCTTCCTGATGATAGAGGCGATGTAACACGCTTTCTGCATCAAGAGTAAATAGCTCTTCGGCCTTGATGGTCGACGTCAGTTGGCTCAAGTGTTCGAAGTCAGCGTTGTGATCTTGCTGGCTTGGCAGAATTTGTAGGAACATGCCCGCCGCTTGTTTGCCGTCGGCAAATAACCAAATTCCAGTAGGTAACTGCTCAGATTGATTGAAGTATTCTTCAACACAGGCAGCAAGCGTTGGCTTGTCTAGTGCAACGACACCTTGGTAGCGTTCACCTTCGTCGGGTGTTAAGGTGATGACCATATAGCCTTGGCCGAAGAGTTCTGTGAGGCTAGCATCATCGGCGAGTTCAGCATTCCAGCGAGCCACACCGCGTAACTCTTGTAAATTGTTACCGTTGATCACCGCTAAAGAAACAGGGCCGTTGCCTTGTAACTGTACGCTGATATCACCGCTAAATTTCAATGTAGCGGTTAATAGTGAGGTGGCTGCCATTAATTCACCCAGTAGCACTTGCAGTACGGCTGGGTATTCTTGGGCGCTGATCACTTGTTGATAGCTGTCTTGTAACTGTACCAGTTCACCGCGCACATCGGCATTATCGAACAAGTAGCGGTGTAAAGTATCTTGGTTCATCGTGTATCTCACTGTTAAAGGTCTTTAAAGCGCATGAGCTGGCGTCGTTGCTTTTTATCTGGTTTCTGATCGGGTATCGGGTTATTGAGCATGTGGAGGCGTCGTTGCTCAGCATTAATGGCCCGTTTAGCCAGACTTGTCGCGGTTTCTTCGTACAATTCTTGTGCAATCGCACCACTTTGGCGTAATTGCGATAATTTTTTTATGACGATCTCTTTATCGTCATATCCTTGGCGTATCTTAAGGACGGCGCCTATCTCGGCATTCCTACTAGATTTGGCACGCTGGCCGTTGTAATGTACTTTGCCGCCGTTAATCATTTCTTTGGCGATGGCACGGGTTTTATAAAAACGTGCAGCCCAAAGCCACTTATCGAGTCGAATGTCTGTTTTATCGCTTTGACCTTGAGTCATAGTGTCTCCAGCTAAAAGATCGATGAGTTCACATGCCGAGCAAGAAAATGCGTGAAGAGCATTTCTATTATGTTAAAGGGTGGCGTGCTTCACACCCTTTTATGGCGGGCAAAGTTAGCATAATTGGCCTATTTTCGCCAATTTGAATGCTGTTATGGGCTTGTTGCCAAATGCTGCCTAGGTTAGCATGAGACGGTAACCGCCTAATTATTATAATCAGAACAGAGACCTGTATCGAGGGTCCACATAAAATATGGATTTATTAGATAAAGTTATCGCAAAAGCCATTGGCATGCCCCATAAGCCCTTAAGCCGGATAGTCTTCTGGTTGGGTTTTATTGTGATCATGTTGTTAGCCGCGCAAATTACATGGAAATTAGTGCCTACTAGCTCATCACCCAGTGCTTGGTCGCCAACGCCCGTTAACCTGACGGGTAAAGGTGCTGGGCAGGTTGATCTTGCGGGTTTACAGCAGCTTGGTCTCTTTGGTAAGGCAGATGCTAAATCTGAAAAGCCAAAAACTGAGGTTGTTGAGACTGTGACCGACGCGCCTAAGACCACACTCTCTATTCAGCTCACTGGCGTTGTTGCATCGACAGCGGATCAGAAAGGCTTAGCAATCATTGAGTCAAACGGCAGCCAAGAGACCTACAGCTTAGGCGATAAAATCAAGGGCACTTCGGCATCACTGAAAGAAGTCTATGCCGACCGTATTATCATCACTAACGCTGGCCGTTACGAGACATTAATGCTCGATGGCTTAGTTTACACTAGCCAAAGCCCAGCCAATCAACAGTTACAACAAGCTAAGACTAATAAGACTGGCTCGGCAGTGAGCCGTGTCGATCAACGTAAAAATGCCGAAATCTCCCAAGAACTCGCCGAATCCCGCACCGAATTGTTAGCCGATCCCAGTAAGATCACCGATTATATTGCCATTTCACCTGTCAGACAGGGTGACGCTGTGGCGGGATATCGCTTGAATCCAGGGAAAGACGCCAATTTGTTTAAGCAGGCGGGTTTTAAAGCTAACGATTTAGCCAAATCGATTAATGGATACGACTTGACCGTAATGAGTCAAGCGTTAGAAATGATGAGCCAATTACCCGAGTTAACCGAAGTTTCTATTATGGTTGAGCGGGAAGGACAATTGGTTGAAATCATGTTTAGTTTGCCGCAATAACACGCGTTAGAGGAAAGAAAAAGAATGAATAACAAAAGGATTCGACGCAAGCTGATTGCTGGGGTTGTTGCGGGTGCAGCCATGTTCTCCTCCCAATTCGCTTGGTCTGAACAGTATGCGGCCAACTTTAAAGGCACGGATATTCAAGAATTTATCAATATCGTTGGTAAAAACCTGAATAAGACCATCATAGTTGACCCGACAATTCGCGGCAAAATCAACGTTCGCAGTTATGATCTGTTGAACGATGAACAGTATTACCAGTTTTTCCTCAACGTCTTACAAGTTTACGGTTATGCCATCGTTGAGATGGAAAATAACGTTATTAAAGTCATCAAAGACAAAGATGCCAAAACCGCTGCAATTCGAGTCGCTAACGATAATGACCCCGGCCTTGGTGATGAAATGGTGACGCGTATCGTGGCCTTGTATAACACTGAGGCTAAGCAATTAGCGCCGTTATTACGTCAACTTAATGATAATGCGGGTGGCGGCAACGTAGTGAACTACGACCCCTCCAATGTCTTGATGTTGTCTGGCCGTGCTGCTGTCGTGAACAAGTTAGTCGAAATTATCCGTCGAGTGGATAAGCAAGGCGATACCTCGGTGCAAGTGGTGCCGTTAGAATTTGCCTCCGCGGGTGAAATGGTACGAATCATAGATACCCTTTATCGTGCTACTGCTAACCAATCCCAATTGCCAGGCCAAGCGCCAAAAGTGGTTGCTGACGAACGTATCAATGCCGTAGTCGTGAGCGGTGATGAGAAGAGCCGCCAACGTGTGGTCGAGCTTATCCGTCGTCTCGATGCCGAACAAGCCAGCACAGGTAACACAAAAGTTCGTTATCTACGTTATGCCAAAGCAGAAGATTTAGTTGAAGTGCTGACCGGTTTTGCCCAAAAGTTGGAAGGCGAGAAAGATCCGAGCGCTCAGGCTGCAGGTGGTAAACGCCGTAATGAAATTAATATCATGGCGCATACTGAAACCAACGCCTTAGTGATCAGTGCTGAACCCGATCAGATGCGCACTATCGAGAGCGTGATTAATCAACTCGACATCCGCCGTGCTCAGGTACTCGTAGAAGCCATTATTGTCGAAGTTGCCGAAGGCGACAGTGTCGGCTTTGGGGTGCAATGGGCGGCGAAAGCGGGCGGCGGCACTCAGTTTAATAACTTAGGCCCAACCATAGGTGAGATTGGCGCTGGTGTATGGCAGGC
Source organism: Shewanella sp. SM29 (assembly GCF_025654245.1). NCBI lineage: Bacteria > Pseudomonadati > Pseudomonadota > Gammaproteobacteria > Alteromonadales > Shewanellaceae > Shewanella > Shewanella sp. SM29. The sequence goes on along the minus strand of NZ_JAKKRN010000008.1, from coordinate 27,534 downwards.
GCAAGATAAAGAAGGCACATTCATCACTAACCCGAGTACTGGTCAGGTGATAGGTCAAAACCCGAGTACGAAGGGCGATGTTACCTTACTTGCCCAAGCTTTAGGTAAAGTGAACGGTATGGCATGGGGTGTGGCCATGGGTGACTTTGGTGCGCTGATCCAAGCCGTATCCAGTGACACTAACTCAAACGTACTGGCAACGCCTTCTATTACGACCTTAGATAACCAAGAAGCCTCGTTTATTGTGGGTGACGAAGTGCCTATTCTGACAGGTTCTACCGCCAGCTCGAGCAACAGCAACCCATTCCAAACCGTTGAGCGTAAAGAGGTTGGGGTTAAACTGAAAGTGGTGCCACAGATCAACGAAGGCAGCTCAGTTAAGCTGACGATTGAACAGGAAGTTTCTGGGGTTAACGGTAATACAGGCGTGGATATTTCCTTCGCGACTCGTCGCTTAACCACTACCGTTATGGCGGATTCTGGTCAAATTGTGGTACTCGGTGGTTTGATCAACGAAGAAGTACAAGAAAGTATACAAAAAGTACCGTTCTTGGGTGATATCCCTATTCTAGGACATTTGTTTAAATCTTCTTCGAGCAAAAAAACGAAGAAAAACCTCATGATCTTCATCAAGCCAACGATCATACGTGATGGCATCACGATGGAAGGGATTGCTGGGCGTAAATATAATTATTTCAGAGCATTACAGCTTGAACAGCAAGAGCGGGGCGTGAACTTAATGCCAAATACTCAAGTGCCAGTGTTGGAAGAATGGAATCAGTCTGAGTATTTACCTCCTGAAGTTAACGAGATTTTAGAGCGTTATAAAGAAGGTAAAGGCTTAGATACTCAGATGCGTAAAACGGATCCAACGCTCAAAACGCTCGATGAAAACAAAAACAAAGATAAAACCAATGAGTGAAATTCAACTATCCCAAGTCGATGACCTCAGCCAAGTCTCTAATGAGCTAGGCCTTGAAGCTGAAGGTGATGAGGTATTTCGTTCGAGCAGTAAAGAGCGTTTACCTTTTGCCTTTGCACACCGCCACGATGTGGTGCTCGCGCTGGGTGAAACGGGCGAGTTAAGCTTGTTCTATACGAGTAAAACACCCTTAACGGCTATGCTCGAAGCGCGGCGTTATTCGGGTGTTGATTTGCCTTTGGTTAAGCTCGAAGTGGCAAAGTTTGAGGCCAAACTCACTCAAGCATATCAGGCGAACTCGTCTGAAGCGCAGCAGTTGATGGAAGACATTGGCAACGAGATGGATTTATTCACCCTTGCCGAAGAGCTGCCGCAGACCGAAGACTTACTTGAAGGTGATGATGATGCGCCTATCATCAAATTGATTAATGCCTTGTTATCTGAAGCGATTAAAGAAGAAGCGTCGGATATCCATATCGAAACCTACGAGAAACAGCTTGTAGTGCGGTTCCGTATCGATGGTGTGCTCAAAGAGGTCCTTAAGCCAAACCGTAAACTGTCGTCGCTGTTAGTCTCGCGGATTAAGGTTATGGCTCGCCTCGATATCGCCGAAAAACGTGTGCCACAGGATGGCCGTATTTCGCTGCGTATCGCAGGTCGTGCGGTGGATGTGCGGGTATCGACCATGCCATCGAGCCACGGTGAACGTGTTGTACTGCGTCTGCTGGATAAAAATACTGGCAACCTCGATTTAGAGCAATTGGGGATGACCGACAGTATTCGGGTTAAGTTTGAAGATCTTATTCGTCGCCCTCACGGGATCATTTTGGTGACTGGCCCAACGGGCTCGGGTAAAAGTACCACTTTGTATGCGGGTTTGACGGAGATCAACTCCAAAGACACCAACATACTCACAGTAGAAGACCCTATCGAATACGAGTTAGACGGTATCGGTCAGACCCAAGTTAACACTAAGGCCGACATGACCTTCGCCCGTGGTCTGCGCGCTATTTTGCGTCAAGACCCCGATGTCGTGATGATAGGCGAGATCCGCGACCTCGAAACCGCGCAAATTGCGGTACAAGCGTCACTCACTGGCCACATGGTGATTTCAACCCTGCATACCAACACAGCGTCTGGCGCGATTACACGTTTGCAAGACATGGGCGTAGAGCCTTTCCTCGTGTCTTCAAGTTTACTCGGCGTGTTGGCTCAACGTTTGATCCGAACCCTTTGTCCTAAATGTAAAATCGAGCATGTGCCCGATGCGCGTGAGCGTGAGTTGCTGGGCATAGCCGCTGATGATGACAGGCGTATTTTCCGTGCCAATGGTTGTAAATCCTGTGGTAACAATGGCTACCGTGGTCGAACCGGTATTCATGAGCTATTACTGGTTGACGATAATGTGCGTGAATTGATCCATGGCGGCCGCGGAGAGTTAGCCATCGAAAAGTATATTCGTCAGTTTGTACCGAGCATTCGTCACGATGGCATGAGCAAAGTGCTCGCGGGCATCACCACTCTCGAAGAAGTGCTACGTGTGACTCGCGAGGAGTAATTTATGCCAGCATTTGAATATAAGGCACTGGATGCCAAGGGAAAGCAGCTTAAGGGCGTGATTGAGGCGGATACCGCCAGACACGCCCGCAGCCAACTGCGCGATCAGCGCATGATGCCCTTGGAAATACTGCCTGTTACTGAAAAAGAAGCCAAAGCTAAGAGCAGCAGTTTTTCGTTTTTCAAACGTGGTATTTCAGTTGCTGAATTAGCTTTGATCACCCGCCAAATTGCGACCTTAGTGGCCGCGGGTTTACCGATTGAAGAATCCCTTAAAGCCGTTGGTCAGCAGTGCGAGAAAGATCGTCTCGCGAGCATGATTATGGCGGTACGTTCTCGGGTGGTGGAAGGTTATAGTCTGGCCGATTCCTTGGCTGAATTTCCGCATATTTTCGATGATTTATATCGTGCCATGGTGGCCTCGGGTGAAAAGTCCGGTCACTTAGAAGTGGTGCTTAATCGGTTAGCAGATTACACAGAGCGACGCCAACAGCTTAAATCTAAGCTGACCCAAGCCATGATTTATCCCGCGGTTTTGACCACAGTGGCGATAGGGGTGATTTCAATCCTGCTAGCAGCGGTTGTGCCTAAAGTGGTCGGACAGTTTGAGCACATGGGCGCGGAGCTTCCCGCCTCGACCCGATTTTTGATCTCGGCCTCTGACTTTGTTCAAAACTATGGTGTGTTTGTGGTCATCGCCTTAGTGCTGCTGTTCGCACTCTTTCGGCGCATGTTAAAGTCACCTGCGTTTCGGATGAAGTACGATAATTTTTTATTGAGCATGCCGGTTGTTGGCCGCGTGAGTAAGGGATTAAATACGGCGCGTTTTGCGCGGACGTTAAGTATCTTATCCGCCAGTTCAGTGCCTTTGCTCGATGGTATGCGTATCGCCAGTGAAGTGTTGCAGAATATGCGAGTGCGCGCCGCAGTTGACGATGCGACCGCACGCGTGCGGGAAGGAACTAGCTTAGGTGCAGCGTTGACTAATACTAAGTTGTTTCCGGCTATGATGTTATACATGATTGCGTCGGGCGAGAAGAGTGGTCAACTTGAGCAGATGTTAGAGCGGGCCGCCGATAACCAAGACAGGGAATTCGAAGGTAACGTCAACATAGCATTGGGTGTATTCGAGCCTATGCTGGTGGTCAGTATGGCGTGTGTTGTGCTCTTTATCGTGATGGCAATTTTGCAGCCAATTTTAGCCTTGAATAACTTGATTAGCGGTTAATTTTTGAATTTATGGATTATGACCAAGTCGATTGGCATAGGATTTTTTAGGAGAAGTAGTCGATGCAAATGAACAAGAAACATCAAGGTTTTACCTTACTCGAAGTGATGGTTGTTATCGTGATTTTAGGGATTTTAGCCTCTATGGTTGTGCCTAACTTGATGGGTAACAAAGATAAGGCTGACCAACAAAAAGCCGTGTCTGACATAGTTGCACTCGAAAATGCCTTAGATATGTATAAGTTAGATAACGGTGTCTATCCATCGACCGAACAAGGCTTAGAAGCATTAGTGCAAAAGCCTACGATTTCGCCTGAGCCACGTAACTACCGTGAAGATGGTTATGTAAAACGTTTGCCAGAAGATCCATGGCGCAATAACTACCTGTTGTTAAGCCCTGGCGAAAACGGCAAGTTAGATATTTTCAGTGCAGGCCCCGATGGTCAACCAGGTACCGAAGATGACATCGGTAACTGGAATTTACAGAATTTCCAATAAGATGCTAAAGCTGCGTCACGCTGGTTTCACCTTAATGGAGGTGATGCTAGTGATTTTGTTGATGGGGCTCACGGCTGCGGCTGTGACTATGTCTATCGGCAATTCTGGGCCGCAACAGGCCTTAGATAGAACGGCGCGGCAGTTTATTGCGGCCACTGAAATGGTGCTTGATGAAACTGTTTTAAGTGGCCAGTTTATTGGTATTGTGATTGAGAAAACCAGTTATCAGTTTGTTTTTTATAAAGAAGGTAAGTGGGAGCCTTTGGATAAAGACAGACTCTTATCTGAAAAGCAAATGGAGCCAGGGGTTGAACTGAACTTAGTGCTCGATGGTTTACCTTTGGTACAAGAGGATGAGAAAGACGATTCTTGGTTCGAAGAACCGCTGATTGAACCCTCTGCCGATGATAAGAAGAAACACCCTGAGCCACAGGTCATGCTATTCCCGAGCGGTGAAATGAGCGCTTTTGAGCTGACGTTTATCGCTAAAACTAACAAAGGCCAGCAGGCCGAAACGTTAGTGGTCGGTGATGCGCTGGGCAGATTAACCATAGGGCGCCCCGATGAAACGCGTTAAGGGCATGACCCTACTCGAAGTGATTGTTGCCCTTGCCGTATTTTCGATTGCGGCCGTGTCTATCACTAAAAGTTTGGGCGAGCAGATGGCAAACATGCCGATTCTGGAATCGCGCACTTTGGCACAGTGGGTGGCTGATAATCAGATGGTCGATGCCAGACTCGAGCCACAGTTTCCTGAAATCGGTAAAAAAGAAGGTCAAGTTGAGCTCGCAGGAAAGGATTGGTATTGGCGTAAAGAAGTGGTGAAAACGACGGACGATAATTTTCGTATGATCCGCATAAGTGTGAGTGAGGACGAACGCTATCAGCGTATTGCCGCACAAGTGAGCAGTTATGTCCTTAAAACTAACTAGTGCGCAGCGGGGATTCACCCTGTTGGAAATGCTGATCGCCATCGCGATTTTCGCCATGATAGGTTTGGCTTCTAATGCGGTACTCAGCACAGTGCTGACTAACGATGAAGTGACGCGCGCTTTTTCAACTCGGCTTAAAGCTCTACAACAAGGCTTTGGTGCGATTGAGCGTGATCTCGCGCAAATGGTGGCGCGCACGCCAAGATTACTCGAAGGTGGTCGAGGTTCGACCGTCTTCCAAACGGGCAATGATATCTTAGATTCGGAATCAGAAGCCTTAGTGTTTTACCGCTTAGGCTGGTTAAATCCCGACGGTTTATTACCGCGAGGCAGCTTGCAGTCTGTGGCGTATGTGGTGCATGAAGGGCGGCTGGAACGTTGGTATTTTCCTTATCCTGAGCCTGAATTTGGCGCCGAGCCGATTAAGACAGTGATTATCGACAAAGTGCTGTCGGTGGAATATTCCTTCTTCATGGAAGACAAGTGGGAGCGCAAAGTCGAGGCGACTAAGTTGCCTAAAGCGATCGCCATGGAGATTGAGATTGAAGGTTTAGGCAAGATCCAACGTAAGTTCTTGTTGCCGCTGGGTGCTGTTGCACCAGAAAAGTCTAAGGATGACGATAATAAAGACGAAAATCCGGACGATACGAACAAAGATAAAGACAAAGATGGAGTCGATGATGGCTCGGGGAACGATCCAAGTGACGGTTCTGGTGATCCAGGTGATGGCGACCCTGAAGATGAGGGCCGCGAATGAGAACCCAATCTCGGTCTAAACAGCGCGGTGTCGCACTGATAGTTGTGCTCTTGATAGTTGCCATGGTGGTGATCATCGCGACAAATATCACAGGCCGTAATCAGTTATCCATGCGTCGAACGTTGAACTTGGCCCAGTACGATCAAGCCTATTGGTACGCGATTTCTGCCGAAGAACTGGCGAAGAAGATTTTAAAACAAGATTTAGACGACTCGGAAGGCCGGGTCCACAGGCAACAATATTGGGCCATGGCCGATGTTGTGTTTCCGGCGGAATACGGTGAAATTGCTGGCAAGATCACTGATATGCGCGCCTGTTTTAACTTAAATGCCTTGTCTGTGACCACGAAAGAGGTGGAAAACAGTCAACCTAAGCTGCCGCTGGCGGCGAAGCAATATAAGGCCTTGTTGGTGAGTTTAGGGATGGACGACTTTAGTGCGGACCGTCTGACCCAGACCTTAAAAGATTATATCGACGAAGACACCACTGCTAGCCCTTATGGTGCCGAAGATGCGGAATACGAAGCGCGAAATGTGCCTTACCGTGCGGCCAATACGCTGATGAATCATCGCAGCGAATTACGGGCAGTGATGGGATACACCCAAGATATCTATTTGAAACTCTTGCCCTATGTATGCGTTATCCCTGGCAATGACAGGCAATTACTGAATGTGAATACCTTGGAAGTCGAGCAAGCGGCACTGTTAGCTGGCATGCTTGAAAATCAGATTTCGGTAGGCGAAGCAGAAAGTATCATCAACCAACGCCCCGGCGATGGCTTTGCCAAGATAGATGATTTTTATGAAAGCTCATCCATGGGATCGATCAAGTGGGAAGGTGCCATGAAGTCGAGCTTTGTCATCGATAGCCAATATTTTTTATTGGCCTCGGGGGCGAAGGTTGATAACGCCGTATTTAGAATGGAAAGTGTGCTCAAAAAGAGCGGTGGCAATAAAATGGAAGTGCTCACCCGTCAGTTTGGTGGCCAAAAATAATGGAAGTGCTCACCCGGCAGGGTTTGATGTTGGTGGCCAAAAATAATGGAAGTGTTCACCCGGCAGGGTTTGATGTTGGTGGACAAAAATAATGGCAGTGCTCACCCGTCAGGGTTTGATGTTGGTGGCCAAAAATAATGGCAGTGCTCACCCGGCAGGGTTTGATGTTGGTGGCCGAAAATAATGGCAGTGCTCACCCGTCAGGGTTTGATGTTGGTGGGCAAAAATAATGGCAGTGCTCACCCGGCAGAATCTGGTGGACAAAAATAATAGCAACGAGCTCAGTCACACTTTCTTGACTGGGACTGGTGGAGAAAAACTGTGAGTGAACGGCTATTTATTCGCTTAGGCAGAACAGCAGAGCAAGCGTGCTCTTGGCTCGTTTGGTCGGAGCAAGAACAGGAAATTATCGCCTCTGGCGAGCTCGCCAATGCCCAAGGTTTGTCGACCTTAACTGAGCGTGCGGGCAATCGTCCCGTCGATGTGTTAGTGCCCGCCGCGGCAATGACACTCACTAGTGTGCATTTGCCCGAAAAAGGCCAACGCCAAGCATTGAAAGCCTTGCCTTTTATGCTCGAAGAAGCCTTAGCCGATGATGTCGATGCTATGCATTTTACTGTTGGTCCACGTGACGGTGACGCCTTAAGTGTGGTCGCAGTGGCCCATGAGCAAATGCAGACTTGGCTGAGTTGTTTGACTGAAGCGGGTTTAAAAGTGAAGCGCATTGTGCCTGACTGTTTAGCCTTGCCATTGCAAGAGTGCCAATGGGCGGCAATGAATTTTGGCAATGAGCTATTGCTGCGTACCGGATTAGCTTCGGGCCAGAGCTTACCTCTGCCTTGGTTGCCAATTGCGTTAGAACAACTTAAGCCTGCACAGGGCGAAGTCTCTGTCGCCAGTTATACCGAGATGCAACTCGAGGGTGTCGAGCTTAAGCCGCAGTCACTCGAGCTACCTATGTTAGTGTTAGCCCGCGGTATTTTGCATGCGCCAGTGAATTTACTGAGCGGCGTTTACACGCCGAAGCGTGAATACAGCAAACAGTTGGTGATGTGGAAGAGCGCTGCCATCGTTATCGCCATCGCGTGCGTGCTGGCCTTAGTGAATAAAGGGCTGACTATACATCAAGTCAATGGTCAGGTTGCCGATCTTAAAGCCCAGAGTGAATCCATTTATCAGCAAGTGATCCCGGGAAATTCGCGCATTGTTAACCTACGTTCGCAGATGGAAAGTCAGTTACGTGCATTGCAGGGACAGGGCAGTGGTGCCGAGTTTTTTGCCATGCTCGATGGTTTACAGGATGCCTTTAAGCAAGTGCCTGAACTTAAACCTAATAGCCTAAGATTCGAAAGCGCGCGTAACGAGATCCGTATGCAAGTGAGTGCGAAAAATTACGCGCAGATCGAGAAGTTTAAAGAGATTGTCGGTCGTCGTTTTCAACTCGATGGCGGCACTATGAATAGCGGTGAAGAGCAAGTCACCAGTACCTTAACCTTGAGGAGCAAATAAGATGGATAATTTGCGGACTTGGTGGCAAGGGCTCGCATCGCGCGAGCAGCAGTTAGTAGGCTTTTGCTCGGTATTTTTAGTCATTGGTATTTTTTATTGGGGTGTTTGGACGCCGATTGCCAATGCTGAAGCCGATGCATTACGTAACCTCAATGCACAGCAACAGACGTTGAACTATGTAAAACAAACGGCGAATAAAATAGCGAGTCTTAAGCAGAACGGTGCTAAGCCAACTACGTCGGGCAGTTTAAGCTCAGTGGTTAACCAAACTGCGGGCAATTATGGGTTAGTGATTACTCGCATGCAACCCCAAGGCGATAAGATCCAAGTGTGGATGGACGATGTTCCTTTTGATGCCTTGTTAGGTTATTTGAGTGAGTTAGTGCAGAAGAAAGGACTTTCGCTCGAAAGTGTTGATTTGGCTGAGGCTGATGTACCTGGCTATGTCAAAGTGAGACGTATCCAATTAGCGCAATAAATTAAGGTGTAGCTGTGAGTTTGATAAAAAAAGTCATCATAGGCGTACTGATTTATTTAATGTTTTTAGTCGTTCTATTCCCCGCTAAGATTGCGATAGCGTTAGCCCCATTGCCCGCGAATATCAGTGTTTCGGGTGTGAGTGGCAGTATTTGGTCTGGCAGCATAGAAACCTTAAGTATGCCGCAGCGCCAGGTAGAGCAAGTGCGTTGGGATCTGAGTCCTTGGGCGCTATTTTTAGGTAAAGTGAAAGTTGATTTTCAAGTGGGTAGCCGCGCAACACCTGTCAGTGCTAAGGGATTAATTTCTTGGTCTATGGGAGGCTTAAGTGCGAAGGGGTTACGTTTCGAAGCGCCGGATAGCTTTTTACTCGGCAATGCAAAACTGCCTTTTAAAACCGAAATATCCGGTGAAGTCAGCCTATTAGTCGAGACGTTAGAGCAAGGTAAGCCTTGGTGCGAGCAGCTGTCTGGTAAGCTGTTTTTGAATCAAACCAATGTTAAGAATCAGTTTGGTAACTATCCTCTAGGTAATATTGAACTCGGACTGAGTTGTGTCGAAGGCAAAGCGCAATTGGCCACAGATGAAACCAAGAACCAGCTTGGTATTGTTGGTACCTTACAGTTAGATGAAGGCAATATGGTGAAGGTTGAGGCTAAGATTAAAGAAACGGCAGAGCAACCGGAAGATATGCGTGAGTCGCTGAATATTTTAGGTAAGCGTGGTGCGGATGGTTATTTCCCTGTGGTATATCAGGGGCGGATCCCTGGGTTATAGTGCTGTTTTAGATGAGCACTTAAACTTAATGTGAGTGCTCAGATGTGAAGGCCGTAATGCGAGAGTTGTGATAAAACGTTCGATCATAAAACAACGCGATGAATAGAAACGAAGGCACCTTAGGTGCCTTTTTTATAGTCTTTTTTATCGCGTTAGATCAGTCAGTAGTGAGTGATAGTCGGTAATCGCGGGGAAATCGTGAAAGACTTTGATTGGTTTTTTACTGTCTGGGTTAGCAATCCCCAATTGATGGCCCACGCCAGCAAGTTTAGCGGCCTTGAGTATGGCTTCGCTGTCGTCGATAAAGAGACAGCGACTTGGCTCAAGTTGAAACTTTTCAAACAAGGTGAGCCAGAATTGTGGGTGTTCCTTAGGGTAACCCGTCTCGTGGCTGGAGATCATGGCATCGAGCCCCGCGGCCAGATCGGTATGTTCAAGCTTTAGGGCAAGACTCTTAGGATGCGCATTGGTCACTAGGATGCGCCGTTTACCTGCAGAGGCTAAGGCCGCTAAAAATGGCATGCTGTCTTGGCGCAGTTGAATACGATCCACTAAAGTGCGGTGCAAGCCCATAATGTCGAGCTGCAGTTGCTCCTGCCAATAATCGAGACAGTACCAATCGAGCGTGCCTACGACTTTCTCATAGGCGTTCACAACTAATTGCTGCGCTTCGTTGTGGCTCAAACCTTGTTGTCGACTCAATTCCTGCGGTACTAAATTCAGCCAAAAATGATTGTCGAAGTGCAAATCCAATAGGGTGCCATCCATATCGAGCAGAACCGTATCGATAGTCTTCCAGTTAAACATGGGTATTTCCTATTTTTGCAAAACTGAATCACGCTTAGCATTGATTGTTGCACTGCGTAATACTCAGTGATGACGATGATTCGAGTCACTTGTATGCTTAAATCTTTGTGCTAGTCTTGGATGATTAATTATTTTTAGTCTGAAAATTAAGCGGTTGGATATGGATATCTGTTCTTTTGCCCTATTAGCTCAAGTTTCAAACCCCCTTAGTTTACAGCAAGAGTTGAATGCTTTGCTGCAACAAGACTGGTTACCCCATGTAAATCAGCGTGATTATATGGGTGGTTGGGATGTTCTCGTCTTACGCTGTGCAGCAGAGTATCGCGGTGCTCATCCTATCTTGCAAGCCTTCTCAATTTCTACCGGTCAGCACTGGCAAGATTTGCCTCAACTCGAATCGAGCCCTGCGTTATGCCATTTTCTACAATCTTTAGCCTGCCCAGTGAAATCCGTGCGTTTGATGCGCTTACATGCGGGGGCAGAAATCAAACCCCATAGAGATCAAGGACTCTGCCTAGAACAAGGCGAGGCAAGACTGCATTTGCCACTGCAAACGAATGAGCAACTCAACTTTTACGTGGACGATAAACGTGTACCCATGCAGGCCGGAGAGCTTTGGTATATCAATGCCGACCAAGTCCATTGGGTTGAAAATAAAGGGCAGGATGCGCGGATCAATTTAGTGATTGATTGCGAGGTCAATACTTGGTTAAGGGAGTTAATCGATGCTGCAAAGATCAGAGCTTGAATTAGGGCATAGTTTGGATGTAGCTGTATTAACTCAGTTTGCTAATTCGCTACTGCTGTCAACCTCAGCAGGGGAGTCTAAACGGCTCATTGATCCCATGCTGAAGCAGTTGTGCCAAATAGCGGCAGTGGAGTTACACCCCGAGTCTTTTTTGGATACTGAGGCGAGCCATACGCCTTTTGGTAAGGCGGTGTCATTCACTACCGCGGCGCAGTGTGCCGAAGATCCCGAACGGGGTCGAGTCTTTATACAAGGGATTTATCAAGCAATACAAGATCGTCTAAAGGCTCATCCCGGGCAGATTGTGAACATCTTATATGCGGGGACTGGGCCTTTTGCTTGGTTATTATTACCTCTGCTGCCGTTATTTTCTGCGAGTCAAATTCAAGTGACCTTGCTCGACATTCATCAAGCCTCGTTAGATAAAGTCACCAAGCTTATTGAACACTTTGATTTGGCTGATCGTGTGGTGGAGAGTGCCTGTGCGGACGCCACGCTTTGGCAGCCAAATACAGTCGTAAAGTTTGATGTGATTCTTTCCGAAACCATGAAGCACTTGTTGCAACAGGAGCCGCAAGTGCAAATTTTTACCCATTTACAGGCGTATCTTGCAGATGATGGTGTGCTCATCCCGCAAAATATTGAGTTAGACGCTTGGCTTGAGTGTCGTACTGTGCAGGATTTTGTGGAGACGCATTATTTAGGACCTTTGTTTGCACTCAACCTGCAAACTGCGCGCTTACTTGCCAGTGGAGACCGTAGCTTCTTGGCTGGTACTTTACTGCTCCCCGATTTCACCCCGAGTGCGGTAACGCTTAAGTTCACGACTTCCGTTCAAGTCTATGGTAATTCCACGCTGAGCGAATACCAATCTCAACTCACGTTACCTCGATATCGACGTGAACATTGGCTTAAGCCACTCTCATGCCTTGCTTTTCGATATGAGCAGGGTACTCATCCCGATTTTGTGTTTGATGTTATAGAGCAAAAACCAGTGCTGGTGTCGAGTGACGATCTGAGCTGCTTAGGCATTTATCATTTGCAGCGGCTTTGGCAAAAGATACAGCTACGCAAACGGGGAGTGCCATTCACTGAACTGGCTAATGAATGGCACTTAGATAAAACCTTGCTGGATCTTTGTGGAATAGGGCTAGAGCCGGGTCTAAGAGCTTTATATCAAAACGATCATCAGTCAGCTTTTGTTGCTTACATTCAGCAAATCGCCAAGCTGACAGCCGCGGATATTGCAGGGATTAATCAGCAATTAGGCGCTATTTTCCATGGATTAACGCCATCGGTCACTGTACCAGAAGTCGAAGACTTCAATTCAGCGGAGGTTGAAGACTCAAATCCGGCGGCAGTACTCAGTGAGTCACAACTCAATTTTTGGCAAAGTGAAGGCTACTTAGTGATCCCGCAAGTACTCACGGCAGAGCAATGCGCCGCAACTCGAGATTTTATTTGGCAGCAGTTAGGAGCCAATGAACAAGATCCCACCACTTGGTATCAACCTCATGAGTTTATGCAGAAAATCATGCTACAACTGTTTCGCCATCCGCAACTGGACGCGAATCGACAAGTCCCCAAAATCCGTCAAGTGTTTGAACAATTGTGGCAGCAAACGGATTTAGTTATGACAACCGATAGAGTCAGCTTTAATCCACCAGAAACGCCAACTTGGCATTTCCCCGGTCCTGATATGCACTGGGATATGCCGCTACAGCTCCCCGTTAAGTTTGCGACTCAAGGGTTAATTTATTTAACCGATACCAGTGCGGAACAAGGCGCATTCTGTTGTGTCCCCGGATTTCATCTCAAGATTGAGGAGTGGCTTCTCGAACAGAACAAGCCTGACATTGAGCTTCAGCAACAGGATTGGCATCGCTGGCAAGTAAAACCTATAGCGGCTAAAGCGGGCGATTTAATCATTTGGCACCATGCCTTGCCCCACGGCGCCAGTCCTAATCGTGGGACGTTACCGCGTATGGTGCAATACATTAACTTTTACCCTATGGCATCCTAATGGTTGATTTTAAAGAACAACAGCAACGCTATTGGTTGTTAGTTCATAATCCAGCCGCCCTGAGGGAGCTTGGCAAGGTTATGACTCTCACCAACTTTTGCCAATATTTGCGGCTTTTTTGGCACTTACCAGACTGTGGTGATGATACGTTACTGGCTATCTTGCATACTGGTAATCGACAAAGGATAGAGCCGGATTATTCACTCTTCTGCCAGTTTTGGGCGCCAACTGACTATGACCCTAAACGCAGAGTATTAGAGTGGATGTCCGCCGCAGAAAAACCGATTCATCCTTTCTACTCGGAGCATATTTCTGCCGTGCGGGGTCAGTTATTGTCCGCCTTGATCAAACCTCAAACTGCTCTGTTACCAGTGCCAAATCTTTCAGGGCTAGTAGAACAAGTGCAGCCTGCCGGATTTATATTTCACCTCTCCCGCTGTGGATCTACCTTAGTGTCGCGCAGTTTTGCGGGGTTATCTAAATGCAGGGCGTTATCTGAATCGCCTTTGCTGACTCAAGTGCTATTGGACAGGAGCCTATCAGACACACAAAGACGTGCAGCTTTAATATTTTGCATTAACACCGAAGGTCAGTTGTTTCATCCTGAACAGCATTTGTTGATTAAATGGAATGCGTGGGATTTGCAGTTTTGGCCATTGATCCTATCACTTTATCCTCAAGTTCCCGTGTTATTGCTACTTAGGGACCCCGTCGAGATCTTAGCCTCACAGCAAAAGTCTGCTGGATATCATATGGTGCGACAACCGTCTCGACCTTTATTCCTTGAATTATCAGTACCAGAGGAGGGGGAGTTGATACTGGATTATCAATGTAAGGTATTGCGCTTGTTATTGGGTTATGGGTTAGAGATGAGTCAGCGTAACCAAGTGATGGTCGTGGATTATAAGGAGTTGTTACCCGCGATAGCGAATAAAATCGCAAACTGGTTTTCGTTGGCTCTCTCTAAAGAAGAGTGCAGCCAAGTCGAACAATGTCAGTTAATACATGCTAAAACAGCCACGCAGCCCTTTGTAGCAGATTCACAATCTAAACAAAGTTTTTTTTCGGCTAAGCAAAAAGAACAGATCCACCGTTATTGTAACTGGTCTAATCTTCACCTTTTTGAAACCAAAAGTTAACATAAATATTGTATTTTTGTGTGATGTGAACTAGCTTTAGCCAACTATCTATATTAAAAAATATCAGCAAGTTAACGTTTTTATCCTAGGGATGGAAAATGCAATCATGTCATTTCAAGCCGTTAGCCGTTTTATTCTGCGAACGCATTCCCCTGAGCCATTCTTTAAACCTGTCATTCGATTTGTTGAGTTTTGCCCGTTAACCCCGAGCTGCCACGACGAATTAAAGAACTATAAAGCGCTGTTAGAGTTACTTATTACAGGGAATGTATTTGATGGTAGAAGACATAGTATTACCTAAAGCCTATTCATTGCGTTATGCGTATAAAAATGACGATGCTTTTGTATTTTCACTATTTTGTTCTGCAAGGACGGAACTGTCTCTATTACCACTTTCCCCACAGCAACGAGAGTTGTTCGTGCAACAACAATACCGCTTACAGCAAGCGGGTTACGCAGCCCAATATCCTCAAGCCATGACTCTGATCATTGAATATCAATCAATTTCTATTGGCAAAATCATACTTAATCCCTCTGTTAACGGTGTGCATATCGTTGACTTTGTCATCGCGCCGCAATTTCGTGGCTATGGTTATGGTTCAGTCATTTTGGACTCGGTAAAAGCCTATGCCCAAGCAAAAGAGGCGAGTGTGAGTCTGAGTGTTGATCGACAAAATATGCGTGCGAAACAGTTATATCTTCGTTTGGGTTTCTCACCTTTTGAAATATCACCTACTCAAGAGTGGCTATCGTGGCCATCACCATAGGTAGTGTTGTTTGAGGGAAGAGGAAAGCGTGTGTAATCAAACAGATGATGTATAGATAGGTTTATTTTTATTAAGGAGTCATGGATGTCTGATTTTTTTCTCGGAGAAATTAAGCTTCTCCCATACAACTGGGCACCTAAGTATTGGACTTTGTGTGCAGGGCAATTATTGCCAATCAACACCAACCAAGCGCTTTTTTCACTCTTGGGTACGACCTACGGTGGCGACGGTATTAATACTTTTGCGTTGCCGGATTTACGTGGTCGCGTACCAGTTCACCCTAATGTTAGTGCAGGTTTGCCTCAGGGCAGTAAGGCGGGTGTTGAAAATGTAACCCTAGTACCTAACAACCTGCCAGTACACAATCACCTTGTGATGGCCAGTTCTACTGCCGGCGATACCACGTTGTTTGCAGGCAATAATATTGCCGCCGCCAAAAATGCAGCAGGTGAGGTCAATTTGTATGGGTCCGCTGCAAGTTTACAAGGGTTGGACCCTGCAACGGTATCCAGTACTGGCGGCAATCAAGCCCATGAAAATTGTCAGCCTTCACTGGTAATGAATTATTGCATTGCCACTCAAGGCATTTACCCTTCACGTAACTAGAGGAGAATCACTATGGATCCTTATATCGGTGATATCCGTCTTTTTGCGGGTAGTTTTGCACCTAGAGGTTGGATGTTGTGCGCTGGTCAGCTATTAAGTATTAGTGAGCAAAGCACTCTTTTCGCAATTATCGGAACCACTTATGGTGGTGATGGGGTAACAACATTTCAATTGCCGGATTTGCGCGGTCGCCTTCCGGTTGGGCAGGGTAATGGCCCTGGTCTGACTCCCCGTGTTATCGGTCAGCAGTTTGGTGTTGAATCCGTGACCTTATTAACGCCGCAAATACCTTCACACAGTCATAGTTTGTCGGCGAGCACAGCAAGTTCCTCCACATCACCCAGCCCTACGGGTAATGTCTTTGCTCATAGTAATACCGATAATATTTATGCTCCTTTGCCATCTAGCGGTGCCGATCTCCAAGTTATGAATGCACTCAGTGTGCAAGCTTCTGGGGGAACACAACCACACAATAACATCATGCCTACTACAGCGATAAATTACATCATATGTATTGAAGGCATTTTCCCATCGCGTAATTAAGGAGCGAAATTATGGATCCATTTATTGGTGAAATCCGTTTGTTGCCATTCAGCTTCGCTCCCCACAATTGGGCGCTGTGTAATGGCCAAACATTGTCAATCGCAAGTAATACCGCGTTGTTTTCAATTATAGGAATTACTTATGGTGGCAATGGTACAACCACGTTCCAATTACCTAATTTGCAGGGGCAGGTCGTTGCGGGCGTAGGTCAGGGGCCCGGGCTGAGAACCTGGGATTGGGGCGAACAGTTTGGCGAAAATGGGGTGACGCTGCTTGCCACTGAAATGCCAGCGCACAACCACACGCTGACCGGTTTGAATAATCAGGGGACTTTGCCTTCTCCGGCAGCGAATACCTATCTGGCCAAGGATATTCGTGGTGGCAGTGGTATCGTCAACTATATGCAGACCGCACCGGGTACATTAAATACCGCTATGGCAACACAGACTTTAGGTATAAGTGGTGGTGGTCTACCCCATGAAAACCGTCAGCCATTTCTGGCATTGAATTATTGCATTGCCCTTTATGGTGTATTTCCGGCACGCAATTAATTGATGAATGATCCCCGGCATGTTTGTCGGGAAGTTTTTTATAAATATTTTTAATTAGTAAGTCACATTGATGCCAAACAAATTACATTTTATTTCAGGTTTACCGCGTGCAGGCTCGACGTTGCTTGCAGGTATACTCCGGCAAAATCCACGCTTTCATGCGGCTATGAGTAGCCCTGTAGCAGGGCTTGTTAATGGCGCCCTCGAACAAATGGGGGCTGGTAGTGAGTCCTATTCATTTTTCGATGAACATAAGCGTAAGGTCATTTGTCGGGCATTAATTGATGCTTATTACCAAGATAAAAACCATCCGGTGATTTTCGACACTAATCGTCACTGGACTGCTCGTTTGCACCAATTGGTAGAGTTGGTTGATGATTTTAAAGTGATTTGTTGTGTGCGTAATCCGGCTTGGATTATGGATAGTTTTGAAGTGATTTACCGTAAAAACCCTTTTGATTACAGCCGTATGTTCAATTCGGCCTCGCGCCAGACTGTGTATAGCCGCTGCGAGTCATTAATCAATGCTGGTGGCGCGGTTGGAAGTGCATGGACGGCACTAAAGGAAGCCTATTACGGCGAGTTTTCTGATCGCTTGCTATTAGTGGATTATGATCTGCTTACCCAGCATCCGGCACGCACGCTGGAGTTAATCTATCGTTTTATTGGCGAACCGCAATTCGAACACGATTTTAATCATGTCGAATATGCTGAAAATGAGTTTGACCACAATCTTGGGGTCAAAGGTTTGCATAGCGTTAAGCGGAAAGTGGAATACAAAAGTAGGCGCAGTATTTTACCGCCTGACTTATTTATGAAGTATCAAGAAATGGACTTCTGGCTGGATAGTACTGGCACTGCAGCCAATATTATTGCAAGTAAAAAACCTGTAGCACCTAACGCAAAAAATGAAGGGAATCACTTATCATGAGACACGCACTGCTTAGTGGGCTTTCCTCGCTGTTATTACCATTCGGACTCTATGGTGCTGGTGCTATTGCAGCGCCGAGTTATCAGCGATCCTATTTGAGTTCATCGATAAGTGCATCGACCGATCTATTATTGCGTTCAGACACCTCTTTACCACAGGATCTAATTGATTTATCTGGCGATCAACTGGATATCCAGAGTGCACATCCGGTGCGTGAGCTGGTGATTGTTGATGGCGCAGTGGCTGAAGCTGATAAATCGGTATTGCGTCGCGCCCTTAAACCTAGTGTTCAATTGGTAGAGTTAGATTCTTCTATCGCTGGATTACCGCAATTAATTAATGTACTTGATGGTCACAAAAATCTCGCTGCTATTCATGTGGTTTCCCACGCACAAGCTGGTGTGATACTGCTAGGCAATTCACGTATTACCCCAGAGACAATCCAGCAAGAAGTGCAGGCATTTGCTGCGCTAAAAGGCGCGGTGCGTGAAGGTGGCGATTTATTATTTTATGGTTGTGATCTGGCCGCGAATGAAAGCGGTGAAGCGCTGCTGGATATCATCAGCAATAACACGGGTTTGGATATTGCCGCCTCCAATAATTTAACCGGTAATGCCGAATTACAAGGCGACTGGGATTTAGAAGTTACCCGCGGAAATATTGAATCTACTTTGGCGTTTTCTGAGAAGGCGTTAAGGGATTTTTCGGGTGTGCTAGCGCCATTTACCGGAACAATTAATTTTAGCCAAACCAAAAACGCCGGGGACTATTACGGGAATGCAACTGTTAATGCTGAAGTATGGGCCACTGGCACTTCGGGATATTTTCTCATCATCGATGGAGCAACCCGGGCCACTGAACTTTATACCGGCTTGGGTTCCACTGGGCAGGCAGCTTTTACGCTGAATACCGAAAATTCGGTTACATTACGCTTTAATAATAATGAACCGTTTTCGCCGCAATCATTAAAGGTAGCCAATATCGCTGGCGGAGGCGGCACTACCCATTCCTTTACTTTTACCAGCAATAAAGGCAGTTTTTCGCAAAACGTTGTCAATGGAACTCCGGCAACCATCGATCTAACGTCCTTTGGTGCCAATGTTACTTATGTAACCATTTCGTCCACTTTGGTATATGCCTGGCTGGATAATTTTTCTGTTGTAGGCGTTGGTGTAACTGTGGATGAAAATCCACCGGTATTCCAAAACAGTACACCCGCTGTCGGCAGTCAAACCCTGAGTGGCGCCACCTTGTCAGCTGATCTTGATGAGGAAGGTACCGTCTACTACGTAGTGGTAGCCGATGGCGCAGGCGCACCGAGTGCCGCCCAGGTAGTTGCCGGGCAAAATAGCAGTGGCGCGGCTGCGCTCGTCAGTGGCAATTTCACGACCACTGCCACCACTGGCAGCGAAGCTTTCAGCGGTTTATCCTCCGGTACCAACTATGATCTTTATGTTGTTGCGCAAGACGATGAAGGCACTCCCAATGTTCAAGCTTCAGCCACCCTGGTGAACTTCACCACCCAAGGCACTGACGCCGACGCCACCCTCACCGCCGCAGGCGGGGTTGCTGAGCCTGTCGGGCTGGCAACCACCATTGATTCGGTCGGCGAAGCTGTGGATGTTTTTGACTTCACCATCAGCGACGGTGGCACCTCTGATGGTCTTGCGACCACAGTGTCTCAAATTGTTGTCAACGTTAGTGGCACCAGTACCGACGCCGAACGCAGTAAAATTACCTGGCGCCTGAACGGGCCGGATGCCAGCAATGTGACCGGTACTTACAACGCTGGTGCAGATACTATTACCTTCTCTGGCCTGACTATGTCCGTTGCTGACGGGGGCAATGAAACTTACACGGTTAATGCCTACTACAACGACAATACGACGCTCACAGAAGATCACACTATTATTTTGAGTGTGGATGGCGATACCAACCTCACGGTCGGTGGCAGCGGTACGCAAATGGCAAGCGGGCAGAGTGCTGTCACCAATGGCAGCGGCACAACCCTTGATGTGGTCGCTAGCCAGCTAGTCTTTACCACCCAGCCTGCGGGTTCTGTTTCCAGCGCGGCATTGACGACCCAACCTGTTATTGTGGCGCGTGATGCGTTCGGCAATACCGATGTGGACTTCGCCGAAACCCTTACCTTGACCGAGTCCAGTGCGGGAAGCTTAACCAACGCTACTCAAGCGGCGACCGCGGGTGTGGCGACATTTAGCAACCTGACTTATACCGCCACCGCCGATCAGCAAGCATTCACTCTGACCGCGAATGATCAGGATGGCGTTGGTTCAAATTTGCCGACTGTTGATGCCAATTCTGTAACCTCAGATGTAGTAGCCACCCAATTGGTATTCGATACTCAACCTGCACCTACTAGCGTCATTAGCGGTCAGAACACTGCTTTCTCTACTGTGCCAATCGTATCGGCACGCGATGCAAACAGCATTGTGGACACGGGTTATGCTACAGGTATTACCTTGGCGGAAGTTAACGGTGCGGGCAGCGCGACGATCACGGGGACGGGAGATACCGATGGTAATGGTGCCACAGTGTCTATCACTCCCAGCAGTGGCGTATCCACTTTTACCAGTATGCAAATTACCTACACCAATTCTGGCGCGGGTAGTGAAGCTTTCAATTTGCGCGCATCTTCTGGTGGTTTAACCACGGCAGATAGCAGTCAATTAACGGCGTCAACCACGCCGACAGTAACCGATGGCAATATCAGCATTTCAGGGGGGACAGGTTCTGGGGGAGCCTTCAAAATTGGCGATACCGTCACTGTGACTTGGAATAATACCGCTGGCGGCAATAATAATGCCGGAATCACAGGTGTGACTGTCGATTTCTCGCAATTTGGTGGTGGCGCCGCTGTGGCTGCGACGGATAGCAGCGGAACCTGGACGGCAACTTATACTCTCACTTCTGGTGCGATTGATGCATCCAGTCGTAATGTCAGCGTGACCGCAACCAATGCCCAAGGGGACACTACTACTGCTGACACAACCAATGCCGTTGTGGATAACGTTGTGCCAGTTGTCACAGATAACCGTCTTAGCATCAGCGGTGCCACTGGTAACGGAGGTGCCTATAAAATTGGCGATACAGTAACCGCCAGTTGGAATAATACTGCGGGTGGCGATAACAACACCGACACTATCAGCAGTGCTACTGTGGACTTTTCTGCATTTGGTGGCGGTGCTGCGGTGGCGGCGAGCAATAGTAGCAGTACTTGGACAGCAACCTACACTATTACCTCAGGTGCTATTGATGCCACAAACCGCAATATCAGTCTTACTGCGATTGATAACGCGGGCAACACTACAACAACTGCAGACACCAGCAACGCGACAGTCGATAGTATTGCGCCATTGGTATCCGATGTGTATATCGGCATTTCCGGCGGCACTGGTACTGCGGGCGCTTATATCGCCGGCGATACGGTCACGGCTACCTGGAATAACACCGCTGGTGGTGATAACAACAACGACACCATGAATGCTGTGACTGCTGACTTCTCCCAGTTTGGCGGCGGGGCAGCTGTCACGGCAACCAATAACAGCGGTACTTGGACGGCGACTTATACCTTGGTTGCCGGTGCCATTAATGCCTCGAGTCGTAATGTGTCGATCACGGCGACGGATAATGCGGGCAATAGCAAAACCCAGGCTGATAGCAGTAATGCCACAGTGGATAATGTGGTGCCAGCGGTAACCAGTGTCAGCGTTCCGGCTAATGCGACTTATATTACCGGGCAATCCCTCGATTTTACCGTCAATACCAGCGAAGCTATTACTGTTGGTGGCACGCCGCGTATTGCATTGACGCTCGGTGCATCCACTGTGTATGCCAGTTATCTTGCCGGTACTGGCAGCAGCGCATTGACTTTCCGCTATACAGTGCAAAGTGGCGATCTCGATACCGATGGGATAGCGATCGCGGGATCGATAGAAGCCAATGGTGGCACCTTAAAAGAGAGTTCTGGTAATAGCTTGAGCTCAACCTTAAATGCAGTCGGTAGTACCTCGTCCGTCTTAGTGGATGCGATAGCGCCTACTGTGAGTAGCGTCGCGGTCCCTGCGGGTGATACTTATGTGGTTGGAGAAACCTTGAGTTTTACGGTGAGCAGCACTGAAAATGTGACTGTTAATACGGTCGGTGGTACGCCGCGTATCGTCTTGACTATTGGCGGAATAACCCGTTATGCCCCATATATCAGTGGATCCGGAACCTCCAATTTAGTCTTTAGTTATACAGTGCAGTCTGGTGATAACGATACCGATGGTATTGGCTTGGCATCTAGCGTTGATGCCAACGGGGGAACCTTGCTTGACGGTGCGGGTAATAATTTAGCGCTTACGCTTAACTCGGTTGGTTCTACTACCGCGATTCTCGTGGATACAGCCACGCCAACAGTACAGAGTTTTAACCCCTTAGATGGCGATGTTGGGGTGGCAGTTGGTGCCAATTTTGTGCTGACCATGAATGAAAGTATTCAACTCGGTAGCGATAATATCGTTATTTACAACACCGACGATGTGCCCGTAGCGACGATTGATGTGGGTTCACCTGCTGGACAGTTAACGATAACGGCGGGTGTGTTGACTATTAACCCAACCGCTAATCTAGTGGAAAATACCAGTTATTACATTCAAATCGCCAATGGGGCTATTACTGACTTGGCGGGTAACCTTTACGCTGGGATTAGCAATAAAACCGATTGGAACTTTACCGTTGCCGATGTTACACCGCCGGTGGTGACTGGGATTGTCGTAACGGGATCACCCGTAGTGAATGCTGCTAGCCTAGTGTTTACTGTGAGTTTTGATGAGGTAGCGAGCAATCTATCTGCCGATGATTTTGTGCTCACGGCAACAGGCTCGGCAAGTGGCAGTATTGCCAGCGTTTCTGCGGCATCTGGCACAAGTGTTGATGTGACTGTGAATACTGTGAGCGGCACTGGTAACCTGAGACTCGATGTCAAGGCGAATTCCAATATCCAAGATGCTTCCGGTAATGGCGATGGAACCAATGGCTATACCGCCGCTTATACTGGTGGCACAAGTCATGCGGTCGATCGCGATGCGCCTTTAGCACCTTCGGGGCTCGATCTTGCTACGGCTTCCGATTCCGGGATCAGCAGCACAGATAATTTAACCAGCGATACCACTCCGACACTCACAGGCAACGCTGAGGCGAATAGTAGTGTGACGCTCACGAGCAGCATCGATGGTGTATTGGGTACCACAACTGCAGATGGTTCTGGAAATTGGTCGTTTACCACGCCACTATTAACCAGCAATTCCGCGCATAACATTACGGCCACTGCGACCGATGTTGCGGGCAATACTGGCGCGGTGTCGACGGCACTTGCGCTTACGCTCGATACACAAATCCCCACGATAACCAGCTCGGCTCCCGCAGGAGGTGCCGCGGCCGCGGATGCCAGTGTGATATTCAATCTCGCCTTTAGTGAATCTGTGAATAGTCTGACGACGGATGATTTTGCTCTGGCGAGCACAGGCACTGCATCTGGCACTATTTCGAGCGTTTCTGCTAGCTCTGGAACTGGTGTTGTCGTCACTGTTAATGGCATATCGGGTACGGGTAGTCTGAAGGTAGGCCACACAACGAGTGATATTGTTGATGATGCGGGTAATGCACTCGGTACCTATAGTGCTGGCACTGCACACTCTGTCGATACGGATGCACCAACTATTTCGGGTGTCAGTTTTGACCAGACGTCGGTGACTCAGGCAAATCAAAATGCGATTAGCCTGACCTTAGCGAGTGCGGAGGTGGGAACCAGCGCAAATTACACTATTACTGGCAGTTCAGGCACGCCTGTTACAGGATCTATTGCGGTCGCAAGTGCGTCACAACAGATCGTCAATATAGACGTGAGCGGCTTAGGGGATGGCACTCTGACAGTGAGCCTTACCCTGACCGATGCGGCGGGTAATGTTTCTAGTCCCGCAGTGACCGATACCATATCGAAGGATGCTGTAATTCCCGCAGTGAATATGGTTAATGTTAACGATGGCCATTATGGGGTCGGCAGTGCTATTGATATCACTCTCACTCTGACCGAGGATGTAACGGTTTCTGGCACACTTTCTACGCTGACGCTCGATATTGATGGTGTGGCTCGTCAAGCGGTATTCGTATCAGCTACCAGCGGTGTGCTGACCTATAGATATACAGTCCAAGCGGGCGATAACACGGGGGCGAGTGGTTTAATTGTCGATGCTAATGGCATAGTGCTTAATGGTGACACCATGCGGGATACGGGCAGCAACGATGCCGATTTAAGCTATAGCCAGTGGGACAGTGTCAATGTAATTGTCGATACGACTGCCCCCGTCGATCCTATTGTTACTACGCCTGCTGGCACTATAAGTACCAATCTGGCAACGACATTGATCAGCGGAACGCACGCTGACGATGGGGTGACAATCAGCCTCTATGCCGATGTGGATAATGACGGTGTTGCCGATAACGCGACTGTGTTGGATGACACTATAGTGGTCGCGGGCACTTGGACTCTGAGTGCCTCATTATCGACGGACAGCGACAATAATTTCGTTGTGATTGCCAGCGATGCAGCGAGCAATGTTTCCGCACCCCAGAATGTCCCTACTATTACTCAAGACGCCACTGTTCCTGTCGCACCTTCTGCGCCTGATCTCGATGCGGCAAGCGATTCAGGTGTGAGTTCAACGGATAATATCACCAAGAATACGACTCTCATACTGACTGGCACGGCAGAGGCCGGCGCCAGCGTTGTCCTTAGCAGCCATCTTGATGGAGTGCTTGGTACAGTCAATGCGGATGGTAGTGGTGACTGGAGTGTCAACGCAACGAGCGTGAGCCCTGGAACCCATAGCATCACAGCGGTAGCGACAGATATTGCAGGAAATAGCAGTGTTGCATCGAGTGCCCTTTCTGTGACTATTGATACGAGTGCACCCACTTCCTCGGCAATTGCTCATCAAAACATTCAACCTGGCGAGAGCTCATCTACGCTCGCATTTACTATTACCGATGATGTAACCGCTGCAACGGATATCCTAGTAACGCCAGCGAGTTCTGATACCTCTGTGGTTCCACTTGCGGATGTTGTATTGGCAGGAAGCGATGCTGATAGAGGTGTGACTGTGACTGCGCTGGGATCGGGCACGAGCACCATCACCCTGACGCTAGTAGATATTGCGGGTAATTCTAGCACTCGGACCTTCGATGTTGTGGTGAATAGTGTACCCACTATTTTAGGGACACCTGCGACCAATGTGGCTCAAGGTACACTTTATAACTTTATGCCCATCGCAGCAGACGCGGACGGTAATAGTTTAGTCTTTGATATTACGAATCGACCTTCGTGGGCGAGCTTTAATACAGCTACGGGGGCATTGAGCGGTACGCCGAGCAATGCAGATGTTGGTACGACGACGGCAATTGTGATCAGTGCGAGTGATGGAGTGCTCAGTGCGAGCCTGCCCGCTTTCAATCTCACTGTGACGAACGTCAACGATGCACCGACGATTAGTTCGATGGCGATGACGGCGGCAACCCAAGATGTCGCGTACAGCTACACCTTGACTGCAATTGATTCTGATGTGGGTGATGTATTAACGCTGAGTGCCATCAATAAACCGAGTTGGTTAAGTTTCAACTCGATGACAGGGTTACTCAGTGGTACGCCGAGCAATGCGGATGTGGGCAGTCATGCTGTGTTACTGCGAGTGACGGACACGGATGGCTTAACGGCTCAGCAAAGCTTTAGTATCACGGTGACTAACGTCAACGATGCACCGACGATTAGTTCAATGGCGATGACGGCAGCAACTCAAGATGCGGCGTACAGTTACACCTTGACTGCAACTGACTCCGATACCGGTGACAGTTTAACCTTGAGCGCAGTGACCAAACCGAGCTGGTTGAGTTTCAACGCGGTGACAGGGTTACTCAGTGGTACGCCGAGCAATGCGGATGTGGGCAGTCACGCAGTCACCTTACGAGTGACGGACACGGATGGCTTAACGGCTGAGCAAAGCTTTAGTATCACGGTGACTAACGTCAACGATGCGCCAACGATTAGTTCAATGGCGGTGACGGCAGCAACCCAAGATGCGGCGTACAGCTACAACTTAGTGGCCAGCGACTCTGATACTGGCGACAGCTTAACGCTGAGCGCAGTGACTAAACCGAGCTGGTTGAGCTTCAACGCGGCGACGGGTTTACTCAGTGGTACGCCAGGCAATACGGATGTGGGCAGTCACGCGGTCACCTTACGAGTGACGGACACAGATGGCTTAACGGCTGAGCAGTCCTTTAGCATTACAGTGACAAACGTCAACGATGCGCCGACGATTAGTTCAACGGCGGTGACGGCTGCGACCCAAGATGCGGCGTACAGCTACAGCTTGACTGCAACTGACTCCGATACCGGTGACAGTTTAACCTTGAGCGCAGTGACCAACCCAAGCTGGTTGAGTTTCAACGCGGCGACGGGTTTACTCAGTGGTACGCCAGGCAATGCGGATGTGGGCAGTCATGCGGTCACCTTACGAGTGACGGACACAGATGGCTTAACGGCTGAGCAGTCCTTTAGCATTACAGTGACAAACGTCAACGATGCGCCGACGATTAGTTCAACGGCCATCACAGCCGCCACTCAAGATGCGGCGTACAGCTACAACTTAGTGGCCAGCGACTCTGATACCGGCGACAGCTTAACGCTGAGCGCAGTGACCAAACCGAGCTGGTTGAGTTTCAACGCGGCGACGGGTTTACTCAGTGGCACGCCGAGCAATGCGGATGTGGGCAGTCACGCTGTCACCTTACGAGTGACGGACACGGATGGCTTAACGGCTGAGCAGTCCTTTAGCATCACGGTGACAAACGTCAACGATGCGCCGACGATTAGTTCGACGGCGGTGACGGCGGCAACCCAAGATGCGGCGTACAGYTACAACTTAGTGGCCAGCGACTCYGATACYGGCGACAGCTTAAC
Source organism: Shewanella sp. SM29 (assembly GCF_025654245.1). Lineage (NCBI taxonomy): Bacteria > Pseudomonadati > Pseudomonadota > Gammaproteobacteria > Alteromonadales > Shewanellaceae > Shewanella > Shewanella sp. SM29. The sequence continues at coordinate 749 of NZ_JAKKRN010000008.1, read as the reverse complement.
CTTGAGCGCAGTGACCAAACCGAGCTGGTTGAGCTTCACTGCGGCGACGGGTTTACTCAGTGGCACGCCGAGCAATGCGGATGTGGGCAGTCACGCTGTCACCTTACGAGTGACGGACACAGATGGCTTAACGGCTGAGCAGTCCTTTAGCATTACAGTGACAAACGTCAACGATGCGCCAACGATTAGTTCGATGGCGATGACGGCGGCAACCCAAGATGTCGCGTACAGCTACACCTTGACTGCAATTGATTCTGATGTGGGTGATGTATTAACGCTGAGTGCCATCAATAAACCGAGTTGGTTAAGTTTCAACTCGATGACAGGTTTGCTCAGTGGTACGCCGAGCAATGCGGATGTGGGCAGTCACGCAGTCACCTTACGAGTGACGGACACGGATGGCTTAACGGCTGAGCAAAGCTTTAGTATCACGGTGACTAACGTCAACGATGCGCCAACGATTAGTTCAATGGCGGTGACGGCGGCAACCCAAGATGCGGCGTACAGTTACAACTTAGTGGCCAGCGACTCCGATACTGGCGACAGCTTAACCTTGAGCGCAGTGACCAACCCAAGCTGGTTGAGTTTCAACGCGGCGACGGGTTTACTCAGTGGTACGCCAGGCAATGCGGATGTGGGCAGTCATGCGGTCACCTTACGAGTGACGGACACAGATGGCTTAACGGCTGAGCAGTCCTTTAGCATTACAGTGACAAACGTCAACGATGCGCCGACGATTAGTTCAACGG
>NZ_JAKKRN010000070.1:0-2012 GCF_025654245.1 Shewanella sp. SM29 | reverse complement strand
CTTTAGGTAAATCTCGCCAAGGGATACCTGTTCTAAGGCGGTAAAGAATACCTTCGAATGTTTGTCTATGTTCAGGTTTGTCATAAACACGGCCTGTGCTTTTCATTAAATGAAATAGCTTTTCCCAGCGTTCATCGGTTAGCATAAGTCTTGGCATGGCTTGAGGTTATGGTTACTTTTGGCGAAGCAAATTATAACGTCTTGCCATGCTGTCTAAAAATCACTCTCGAAAGATCAACAGACCCTAATTAAAATGACAGATAAAATGATGGGCAATAAATTAGGCCATCCATTTTAAACCGTGGAGCGCTTATTGGTTTGACCTACTCATATAAGCTTGCCATCGTATTTGCTCGTCGACAGGGTGAATAGAAGCCTAGGGATTCTAAGTTTATGAACGAGAGCCATGGAGGGCGAACTGGCAGTTAAGCATGGATGTTGTTCCAGTCCATCCTAGAATGCCCTTCCGTAGGGCGGATAGTCGTCACGCGAGTCACCATGGCACGCCTTTTTGCGCACTAGCATAACTTGTATATTTAAAGCGATACGCCGCACGCTTTTGGACAGAAATGTTTGGGGAGCAGTAATTTCAGTTGTTAGAAGTTTAGCGTTTACGGGTATCCACTCGCACAGGCTTGCCATGGCATTCGCTCGTCGACTCGCAGCAAGTCCATCCTTGGATGCTCGACCGCCCCGTCCATGGGGCGGACGGTCGTCTCGCAAATCACCATGGCTCACCTTTCGTGCATTCGCGTAATCTGTAGATTTAAAAGCGTTACGCAGCACGCTTTGGGACAAAAGCGTGTTAGATTCCTAACTCTAATTCGTGAATTTCGGATTAAAATCTCTATGGGTAACGCCGCATTCAGCGGCTTGTCCGCTGCAATGTTTTGTTAGCCATTTTTAACTACTTTAGCGATTTTTTCCTCGGGTATATCGCTTATGGCATTGTATAAGGTTTTTATCTTCTTTAGCCCAGCATCCAACACCTGATCGTGCTCTTCCGGATTATGATGCTGCCGGTGAACAGATATATTCCTTAGCTGACGTATCGAGTCAAAAAACTCTCTAGGCCGCTTATTTTCCATGACAGAGGGATCGATAAGCTTAAGAAGTGAATAAAATCGTTTGTCATGCCAAATCATCACCGGCCTTGATAATTCATCATGCCCTAACAATTCATGAGATTTTGCCTCAAGCAATGAGTATGCTGTGGAAATTGCAGAAAGCATGTCATATTTAGCAATGGCATCAACTTTTGAGAATACATCTTCATCACCTAATCCAATTAGCTGCATTCCATTGTCTGAAAAATATTCTTCGGCGATCTCATCAAACTCAATTGAGTAATGATCGTGCATACACGCACGAAATAAATCAATTACAAATTCGATGTAGTACAGAACTGACTCACGACTCGGGTAGCCAAATTTATGCTGAATTACATTTCTATCATCTATCAGCATTTCAATATTTGGCCTGTGCTTGATCTTTATGCCATGGGACTCAAGGATAGAAAAGGCCTTCCAGACGACTATCGTATTCTTGTTGTTGCTTTCATATATAGATTGGCCTATGTCAATGACCATATCTTTCAGTAATAGCTCCACAGCATTACTTATATGCAGAACAATAAATTTATTCTTCTTTTCATCGTCGAGTTCCAGAAGTTCGACTGCATGCCCCAGCAGTTCCATGGAACTTATAAATAATGGTGATTTTTCAGACATGCTTGATTCTCATTAAGATGGCTAACGCCGCGCTCTAGCGAATCCCCACATAAATTCGATGGGATTCAAATAAGTAGACACGCATGATGCTGTTTGATCTAATCAATTTCGCCAAAAACCTACTAGATCCAACATCATGCGTGATATCGACATATTACACGATTTACTCAAAAAACAATGCCCTCAAATACACCAAAAACGCCTTAATTCTCTGATGGTTGCTACTGAGTCTTTACTCGATGGCAATCAACTCTCGTTAACCCAGTTAGGACGGAACATAAC
>NZ_JAKKRN010000069.1:0-2386 GCF_025654245.1 Shewanella sp. SM29 | reverse complement strand
GAGACCGTGACTGCGTACCTTTTGTATAATGGGTCAGCGACTTACATTTTGTAGCGAGGTTAAGCGAATAGCGGAGCCGTAGGGAAACCGAGTGTTAACTGCGCGTTTAGTTGCAAGGTGTAGACCCGAAACCCGGTGATCTAGCCATGGGCAGGTTGAAGGTTGAGTAACATCAACTGGAGGACCGAACCGACTAATGTTGAAAAATTAGCGGATGACTTGTGGCTGGGGGTGAAAGGCCAATCAAACCGGGAGATATCTGGTTCTCCTCGAAAGCTATTTAGGTAGCGCCTCGAGCGAATACCATTGGGGGTAGAGCACTGTTAAGGCTAGGGGGTCATCCCGACTTACCAACCCTTTGCAAACTCCGAATACCAATGAGTACTACTCGGGAGACAGACGGCGGGTGCTAACGTCCGTCGTCAAAAGGGAAACAACCCAGACCGTCAGCTAAGGTCCCAAAGTACTAGCTAAGTGGGAAACGATGTGGGAAGGCTTAGACAGCTAGGATGTTGGCTTAGAAGCAGCCATCATTTAAAGAAAGCGTAATAGCTCACTAGTCGAGTCGGCCTGCGCGGAAGATGTAACGGGGCTAAGCTAGTCACCGAAGCTACGGGTGCACAGTTTACTGTGCGCGGTAGAGGAGCGTTCTGTAAGCCGTWGAAGGTGAAGGGGTAACCCACGCTGGAGGTATCAGAAGTGCGAATGCTGACATGAGTAACGATAAAGGGGGTGAAAAACCCCCTCGCCGAAAGACCAAGGGTTCCTGTCCAACGTTAATCGGGGCAGGGTGAGTCGACCCCTAAGGTGAGGCCGAAAGGCGTAATCGATGGGAAACAGATTAATATTTCTGTACTTCCGCTAACTGCGATGGAGAGACGGAGAAGGCTAGGCTAGCGCGGCGTTGGTAGTCCGCGTTTAAGGTGGTAGGTGGTGTTCTTAGGCAAATCCGGGGACACGTACTTWAATGTACACACTGAGAGCTGATGACGAGGTCCTAAGGGACTGAAGTAGTTGATGCCATGCTTCCAGGAAAATCTTCTAAGCTTCAGGTTAGTGGGAATCGTACCCCAAACCGACACAGGTGGTCGGGTAGAGAATACCAAGGCGCTTGAGAGAACTCGGCTGAAGGAACTAGGCAAAATGGTACCGTAACTTCGGGAGAAGGTACGCTCCTGTTGGTGATGAGACTTGCTCTCTAAGCTGACGGGAGTCGCAGATACCAGGTGGCTGCAACTGTTTATCAAAAACACAGCACTGTGCAAACTCGCAAGAGGAAGTATACGGTGTGACGCCTGCCCGGTGCCGGAAGGTTAATTGATTGGGTTATCGCAAGAGAAGCTCATGATCGAAGCCCCGGTAAACGGCGGCCGTAACTATAACGGTCCTAAGGTAGCGAAATTCCTTGTCGGGTAAGTTCCGACCTGCACGAATGGCGTAATGATGGCCACGCTGTCTCCAGCCGAGACTCAGTGAAGTTGAAATTGCGGTGAAGATGCCGTATACCCGCGGCTAGACGGAAAGACCCCGTGAACCTTTACTATAGCTTGGCACTGAACATTGAACCTACATGTGTAGGATAGGTGGGAGACTTTGAAGTTGTGACGCTAGTCATGATGGAGTCGTCCTTGAAATACCACCCTTGTAGTTTTGATGTTCTAACCTAGGTCCCTTATCGGGATTAGGGACAGTGCCTGGTGGGTAGTTTGACTGGGGCGGTCTCCTCCCAAAGAGTAACGGAGGAGCACGAAGGTTGGCTAAGTACGGTCGGACATCGTACGGTTAGTGCAATGGCATAAGCCAGCTTAACTGCGAGACATACACGTCGAGCAGGTACGAAAGTAGGTCATAGTGATCCGGTGGTTCTGAATGGAAGGGCCATCGCTCAACGGATAAAAGGTACTCCGGGGATAACAGGCTGATACCGCCCAAGAGTTCATATCGACGGCGGTGTTTGGCACCTCGATGTCGGCTCATCACATCCTGGGGCTGAAGTCGGTCCCAAGGGTATGGCTGTTCGCCATTTAAAGTGGTACGCGAGCTGGGTTCAGAACGTCGTGAGACAGTTCGGTCCCTATCTGCCGTGGGCGTTGGATGATTGAAGGGAGCTGCTCCTAGTACGAGAGGACCGGAGTGGACGAACCGCTGGTGTTCGGGTTGTCATGCCAATGGCATTGCCCGGTAGCTACGTTCGGAATCGATAACCGCTGAAAGCATCTAAGCGGGAAGCGAGCCCTAAGATGAGTCATCCCTAGGAATTTAATTCCTCTAAAGAGCCGTTCGAGACTAGGACGTTGATAGGCATGGTGTGTAAGCGTTGTGAGGCGTTGAGCTAACATGTACTAATGACTCGAGAGGCTTAACCATACAACCCAGATGGGTTTTA
>NZ_JAKKRN010000068.1:0-2499 GCF_025654245.1 Shewanella sp. SM29 | reverse complement strand
CAGGCTGGCCGATTCAGTGTAACGGTAGGCTTCGTTCGTCACTTGGCAAGGCGAGTAATCCTTACTGATTGTGCCCGCTGGTCCTGTCCAGTTGCCTTCGCGGCCACTGGGCTCAGCGTCGACATCACTCGGGCCCTTATCGACTATGCCATCGTCAGCCGTGCTTAAACCACTGGCGAGCCAACCCTGCCATTCGTTATCGTAACGTGTGCCGATATTATCCATAAAGGCTTGATATTCTGCATATTGATCGTTGCGTAGGTAGGCCAGAATCTGTCTCACATCGTCCCTGTGGTGTTCAAACATGAAACGCACCGCTAGATAACCCCAGCGATAGATGCGGTCTTGGCCAGATTCATAGTTGTTTTTGAAGATGGTCGATAACATATACTCACCGGTTTCGCCCATGGCAATTGCCGCAGGGTTTGCGTCACGGTAAGAGATGTATTCTGCGAGGCCTTCAATCCACCAAATGGTATTGGCCGAAGTGCCACGACTAAAGTCACCAAACAGGTTATAGCGTCCATCGAGGTAGTGTACGTATTCGTGTTGCAGGTTCCAGACGTGGAAATCTGGCGTGCGCCATTCGGCTTCATAGGCGATAAAACGTGCCTGATTTTTGAGTCCAGCGGGCGAACCTTCTAAATACATGCCACCATTGTCGGTACTGATACCAAAGATACTGTTGGCTAAGGATTTATACTCAGACGAACTGCCGAAGATCACTAGCTCTAAGTCATCGTTGTTATCCTGCCCCACGGGTTGCATGCCCGTTTCGAGTTTACTGTGGAAATAACTTTCTTGGCTGGTCAGCACATCACAGGCCCATTTGGCTTGATCTTGATAGAGATCTTGGGCGCGGATCTTGAGGCTGTCGGAGCATTTCCAATTAAAAGGTAAAGCATCGGCTTCTAACTGCGCCTTAAAACCACAGATATTGTAATCGTTACAATGGCTGCGATCGTAATAGTCGGCCATTTCTGCCGCCGCGTACCAAAGCACTTTGCTCGGTTCGGTTTTGCTGGTGCTGCTGAGAATGTTTTTGACCAGCTGGGTCACTCGTGGACGCATGGCATCAATGTAATACAGCCTAGATAACTCTTTAACTGAGTTGACCAAAAGGTACTCTGCATTGGTGCCTAACAAGTTGCGATGTTCGAGTTGGAAGTTATTCAGCGCATCTAAAATCCCTTGATCACGCGCGAACAGCGCCTGCATGTCATCATTCCATTGGGCGCGGAATAAGGTGGTAAACACTGAGTTTGCTGCGGCGTTCATGGCGAAACTGGCTTGCCAGTTAGCGTCGTAGTCCGTTAGCACTTTTATGGTGACATGATTAAAATCGGCGCCGAGCTCGGCAGAGTCAATCAGGATTAAGGCTTCTTTCAACACACCAGCATTAGCATCGGAGACAGTCCAAATCGCAGCGTTCGCAAATAAAGCATTAAGGGCAGATTTTAAGCTGACCTTAGCAGCATTGCTGTAAGCGGGCACATCATTTGGGCTGTAAAACTGCACATAAAGGGCGGCACGAATAAAGTAAATATGGGACTCAAGATGCTGAATATCGACCCCTGTGTAGTCCTTTGCTTTAGTGGCAATGGCGTTGGCCACACTGATCACATTGGCCTCGCTAAATAGTGCGGTCGCGCTACTGCCTTTGAGGCTATAGAGTTTACCGACACATTCGGGCGTAGATTGGCTCAGTTCATTGACTAGTGCCTGACCTGATTTCCCAACAAAGTCACTGCAGTCGCTGACTTGCATCGCGGCGCTACGATTCTGCAACTTAAGTGGGGGTTGTTCCGAGACCTCTATCTGACGTTTTTGGCGTGAATGAATCTTAGGCTGCTCTGTCATCGTCGGATCATTGGGGGATGCCATCAATGGCGTCTCCCGCAGTAGCGGTCTATGTGATTCAATTAAGCTAATCGGTGCAGAGGGCGGTGGCGGGACGGGTTGAGCTGGTGAACTGTTTGGTGTGTTGTTGCCTAATGGGGGGCTTGCATGAGTGTTATGGGCAAGAACGGGAGTTGCAATCGCTAAGCTAATTGCTGCGAAGAGTAGTGTGTTTTTCATTGTGAATCCGTAGTTATCTAGTCTGCAAAGCAGATCTTCCTTGGGCGTTATTTGATGCATTTAACACAGACTTGCATCAAACCTCATTGGATTATTTGCGTGATAACAATAGCGCGACAAACATCGCAGCCAGCAAATAATGCCTCAGAATAATGGCTGTAAGTTTTTAATATATCTAGGGTCTGTTGATCTTTGCTGTACAAATGTTGTTCAGCAATACATCGGCAGCCACATTAACATAAACGCCAGTGACACCATACTGGCGTAATTTCTTGCTAGCTTGTCATATCTTGTTGATATTGCTCGATAGTGCTTAATTCTTCCAAAAGCATTCTCCACTAAATGTCGATACCGATATAAGCACCAATCGACTCTTTCTTGAGGTGTATTCTTATAGCGGCGCCTTGGAATGACAGATTT
>NZ_JAKKRN010000067.1:0-3311 GCF_025654245.1 Shewanella sp. SM29 | reverse complement strand
TAATATACATTGTGCGCAGCTTTATGTGAGAGGGCTTGGGGATGCCGATAACGTCACTTATCGGCATTGAGGCTTGATTACTGTCAATGTGTGATAACTATATTTATCACACATTAACGATGTCTAAATGGTTCTTCTGGCGTGACTCGTCGCAGTTCGCCTTGGCAATGTGGGCACTGGATAAATAACGAGTCAAAATCATCGTACCACCAAGGCTTATTGCAGTTGTTGCACTGTAGCTCTGGCTTGTCGTTGCGTTCAACCATACTGTAGCCGCCATCATAAGGGATTATTTGCATGATGCTGTGTCCTTAAGTTGCTCTAGTGTGTCGTCCAGTTCGCCCAGTAACACGCAAGATTTGGCGACTAATTGCAGTTGAGCGTCTTCAGGTGCTAAGCCTTTCAGTAAAAACTCGTTGATGACCTGTATGTCATTGCGCAACGCTATGGCGCTATTGATAAGTTCGTTCATGATGCGTCCTTACGGTTTTGCCACGGATAATGGGCTGTTTAACGTGGATTTGGGCATTGCAACCAGCTTTAACCCGAAGCGCTTAAGCTCAAGGCCGCCAAAGTTGTTAATCACAAAGCTAGCGTTATCAATTTGATATTCACCCGCTGGATATGTCTTGGTTGGGTCTTCAACTTGCAGTTTCATTTGGACAGGAAATTTTCCACCTAAATGCGCGTATGCGATTTGCTCGTAAATAGTCCGCCCAGGCTTACCATCTTTAGGTGGCATGTTTCGGGCGCTGACAGTGACATCATCTTGAAATACTTCGATTTTAAACATGGTTATAGCTCCTATGCATAGGCTTTAAATGGTAAAACATTGGATTGTGCAACGATGGGCAACTGATACCAGTGCGGGACGATTAGTGGTTTAACTTCAATAACTTCAGAGCGTTTCAGTGTTGGGCACATACGGCTTACGTCAAACTGCTGACCGATATCAATGCCAATAGCTTTTAGGCGAGATTTGTGTTCGTAAAATTGAGTTGATTTAAGAGACTTTCGCAAGTCCGCGCCATGCTGCCACATTAAGGCATAACATTGGGTTGCATTAGCTGCTTGGCGACTTTTCACTACACCTAAAGACATTAATTGGTCGGCTATGGTTTGGTGTTCATCATGAGAGATTTGGATTGTTTTCATGGCGTTCTCTATGTCAGTTAGGTGCGGATAAAAGTCTTGTTCAGTGACTCGGCCATAAAATTGCAACGTATGACGTTTTAGCAATGCCTGTCTTAAGCTATGTTCTTCGCGTACTACACCTGTGTTTTCGCAGTATTTAATTAAATTTTCTAAGTAGTTAAGTCTATCGATGGGAACACCGGCTTTTTTGCGGAGTTCTTTGTTTAGATGCCGCTGTAACTCCACGGCTTTGTTATAGAGCTTGGTCATTACCCAAGTAGAACCCTCGCCCCAGTTGCATGTGTGGCCATCGGGATACAGCTTGGGTTTACGACCTCGGCCGATTTGCATCGATGACATACCACGGATAAATGAAGCCTCCTTGCCCTTGCCCACTTGATGATTAACTGTCCAATCAATAGCGGTAATTTCAGCGCCATTACCAACAAGCTGAGTGGTTTTGCCGTCTGGCGTTTGGCGGTATGAAATTTGAGTATTTTTGGTGAACGGTGGTAAATCATATTGGGCTAGCACGTGATTAAAAATCGCCACACATTCATCAAGCGTCTGCAGGCCAAACAGGTTATCCATGCGTTGCCAGCGAGATGGATTGCCTTCCACCCTCACCCGCTGCCCATCACAACGGATGGTTAACTTGGTACTGTAAGAGCCTTCAAGGATTTTTTGGTTAACCGATGGCGGTAAATGCTCACCTGTTTCCAATTCGAACCGTTCAATGACATGCCGACCGACCAGCGGCAAATTGCCCTCTGGATGGTCTTGTTGCATGAATAAACGGTCGATGAAAAACAATTTGATAAAAACCCTGTCAAGATGTTTCACTTAAACATTTGTTTATGTGAACACATATAAATATGTTGCATGATAATAGGCCAAACAAAAGTGGGTGTAAACTAATATTAAAGTAGGTGTCGATATGGAAAACTTAAACATGAGTATTGGTAGCGTACTAAAAGACAGACGAATCGCCCTTAATATCAAGCAAGAGGATATTGCGGAACAGCTAGGGTTAACCGTACAAACCGTAAGCAAATGGGAAAGGGATTTAACGGAACCTAAAGCTAGCCAAGTAACCCAATTGAGCAAGATATTGAAGATTGCAGAGAAAGAAATCTGTAGCGGTGAAATGGCGATAGAAACTCGCATTGACCCTATAGCATTTATGAAAAAAGTAGCATCTATCAAGGTGTTAATTGACGATGTTACGTTCACTTCAATTTTGTACGATTGTATTGATGAGAAGAATCACTTCTTAAATTCGTTAGAGAAAGCTCTAAAAGATAGTCATGGTTTTGGTTCTGATGACCTAAGGCATTTAACTCGAGATGATTTAGACACTGCAAAAGCAGTGACTGAAAATGAGAATTATGTAAGCCATAAAGAAGGACTGATATAGTCCGGATGTCCGGAGTTAGTTTGGGTGTAACAGGAACCCAAACCTGAAAAGCCACATTTCAAGACCTCGCGAAAACTCCAATTATTGGAGTAGAGTCCACTGTTAAAGTATGTGGACTCAGGGGCTCTCGCTGTCACTTGGGCCCTTTCCCGCAGCCGCGGGCCCCTTTCCAAGTTCTCGCTCAATCCCTGAAAAAGTCTCAAAAATGAGACAAAAGTGCAGTATTACTATACGCACTTTGCTCTCTGTCCGAATGGATACCTGTCCGCCCCATAAAGGGGCTAGCAGGTACCCACCCGGCCAGAACGCCATAGCGTGAAACCGCTTTGAATCTTGTAGACAGAAATCAACTTTAGTCGGGGCTAGACGAAAGTTAAAAAGCGGCTTGGCAGGGAGAAAGCTCGGGGCAAAAAACGCCCCTATCAAAGGCGCTTAGCATTAAGGGACACGTCCCTTAATAATCCCAATTCGGTTACTATGTGGGGAAATTAAGGCACCCTTTTAAGCGAATGAATACCATGTATGACTCGGACATCATTATTACCCCCAAAGAGCAGCTATTTATCGTGCGTTTGCGCTCTAGCCTACGCTCCACTTACATCACGTGGAGATTAGGTATCAGAACGGATTACTTGCTGCCTAGAGAGACGTTCTACCGCCATAAACGGATTTTCTTGAAGGAGTACAACATCGACATAGGAAAGCCTTGTGTAGCCGTTCCTATGCACCTGTCAGACTAGTTAATATACATTGTGCGCAG
>NZ_JAKKRN010000066.1:0-3977 GCF_025654245.1 Shewanella sp. SM29 | reverse complement strand
AAGGTGGGCATACTCCCTATCAATACTGTTGGGGCGGCGGGCTAGGTAAAGTCGAGCCCATGATGAATCCAGGGCTTACTGAATTCTTACAGCGTAAACAAAAAGGAGACCGGCTCGGTATTGTCGTTTTAGATTTTTATAATAATGAATTGAGTAATATAGATAATAGGAATGCAGAGCTTATTATTAATACCAACTCTGATGTAATATTAAAAATCTAGGGTCTGTTGATCTTTCTAGAGTGTTTTTAGACAGCATGGCAAGACGTTATAATTTTCTTCGCCAAAAGTAACCATAATCCTCAAGCTATGCCAAGACTTATGCTAACCGATGCCCGCAGGGAAAAGCTATTTCATTTAATGAGGAGCACTGGCAGTGTTTATGACAAACCTGAACATAAGTAAATATTCGAAGATATTCTTTACCGCCTTCTAACAGATATCCCTTGGCGAGATACCTGATGGGATTGGTCATTGGAATATGGCCTTTAGGCGATTTAATTGGTGGTAAAACATATCTTCCTTTTATTCAAATCTTAGCTAATCCTTCTGACATGGAAGGGAACATTATTGATGGCTCGATAATGCGGGTTCACCTATATTAAGTAGTGAGAGTATTAGTAAACGTTGAGGCGGTAATTCAACCAAAACCCACCTAGTAGTGGACTGTGGGGGATTACCAATTTATTTCGAATAATCAAAAGTCCTGATAACGCGATATTAAACCTAGTTGAGCACTTGAAAGAGTGTTGACACTGTGATTGCTGATAAAGATTATTACAGCGATGTTTTTTGTAAATTTATTGAAGTAAAGGTGACTAATCCATTATTCAAACACGCCTCGATATAAATACTCCTCAGAAGAAGGTTGATTAATGTTTATATCGTTATTGGTTTATAGTAGATAATGCTTCTGGAAGAGTTAAACACTATCAAGAAATATTGAAATGTACTACTCCAGCATTATGTTGCTGGCACATTACGCTAATTTCGGTGCCGATTCATTCATAATACAGCTAGTACTAGGAGGAGGACAAAAAGTATAGTAATCACTAAGCATGTTAAATTGGGTTAATAAATACGATGAGGATATAGATGATGAATTATAATGCAACTACTGAGAAAAATGGAGCTGAACAAGTAAATTATGTGACATTTTGGCGAGACCCTTCCACCATAGTGACACAAGGAAACTTCTTCTCTATTATGCAAGTTACAGAGGATATGAAAAAGGCAATCAAGGATAGTAAAGGTCAATATCTCTTTTCAGAAGTAGGTGCTGGAATTAAAGCTATTGTTTTAATTGGCACCTCCGTTCAAGTTTTTAATTATCTAGAAGAGAACTCCAGTGTTTACATTGAAAATCAAATTAAAGAGCTTCCTGAAATATATGTTGGAGTAGCTAATTATATAAAAAAAGCTAAATATATAGGTCTATTTCCTTTGCAAGACATTCTAGTGCAAGCGGTCAATCAGGCATCGGCATTTACACCAGGGAATATAGTAACTGATGCAGGTGGAGTCCCTCAAAATCTGAAGGGATTATATGATGTAACACACTCAATGAGTAGTAAAGAACAATCAGTTGGCCAGTTGATTTATGTGAAAATTAGTTATTTTAAAGAAGATAAAATGGAATTAGTTGGCAAATCTAGAATTAGCTTAGGAAATATTTTGAAATATATGCAGAAAAATAGATGAAATATCGTGATATTTATTGTTTAATGGTCATTGTCACTTTTTATAATTATAATTAGCAACATTCTATAATTAAGCCGTTAGCATGTAGATTACACTGCACCGCTATCGGCTTAAACTTAAAAGTTTTTTGGCGGCTTTGTTTCCTAAATCGAGTCAGCGAAAAAACTCTCATCATTGTTCAAATATCAAGCTACACAGTGGGTTTCAGGCATACCTAGCCCAGGGCGAGATCGTGAATATATTTTAACCGTTTTGCCCCCAATTTGACGGACGGTGTCGATTATGATCTTATGCTCTCTTTTTCTTATAGAGAGCATCAGAGCATGTACCTTGAAGCCTTCACGTCTCATTTCAACTCGATTGCTGACAGCCGACAATCTGCCAAAGTAACTTACCCATTGCATGATGTATTGTTCGTCACTCTGTGTGGTGTGATTGCTGGGGCCGAAGGCTGGTCAGAAATCCATGACTATGCTCTCGGACATCATAACTGGTTTAAAGAAAAGGGAATTCTGACCGAAGGTGCCCCTGTCGATGACACCATTGCACGTATTATCTCTCGTATCGAGCCGGAACAGTTCCGACTGTGCTTTGCTAATTGGATGCGAGCCATTCATGAGATGAGTGATGGTCATCTTATTGCTATCGATGGTAAAACGCTTTGTGCCTCATACAATCGTGAAGACCGGCGCTCAACCATTCATATGGTCAATGCGTTTGCCTGTGCCAATAAAGTGGTGCTGGGGCAAGTAAAAACTTCAAATAAATCCAATGAGATAACCGCAATCCCAGCACTGCTCCAGTTGTTAGATATAGAAGGAGCGCTGGTATCAATCGACGCTATGGGTTGCCAGACAGAGATTGCAACGCAGATAGTCGAGCAAGGAGGTGACTACTTACTTGCAGTGAAGGCGAATCAAAGTTCATTACATGAGGCCGTGGTCAGTGCTTTCAGTGAAGCGCGCAGCAATCCTCTTGATGGACTCGTTATTGAAAAGAATAGAGGCCGTATTGAGGCAAGAGCCTACTATGTAATGCCTGCAAGCCAGCTCCAAGCTAACTTCTCTAAGTGGATGAAATTGAACACATTAGGTATGTGTTTGAGTTATCGGCATACGAAAGGGAAAGAGGCGGAGCTGAGCTACCGTTACTATATCAGTTCAGCCACACTCGATGAGCAACAGTTAGCCGATTCAGTTCGTGGTCATTGGGGAATTGAGAACTGCTTACACTGGGTGCTAGATGTCTCAATGAAAGAAGATAGTTGCCAGATTTATCAACATCATGGGGCTGAAAATTGGGCCATGCTTAGGCAAATATCACTGAATATGCTTAGGGCTAAATGAAGAAATCACATAAGAGTTATCCCCAGGCATTTAAAGATGAAGCTGTCTTGATGGTGCTAGAACAAGGTTATAGCGTTGCCGATGCGGCAAAGTCTCTTGGAGTTAGCACGAGCCTGCTTTACAACTGGAAGGAAAAACACGAAGCCCTGCAACAAGGCATCACCTTAGAAGAGCCTGAGCGTGATGAGTTGAAGCGATTGCGTAGAGAAAACAAAGAATTACGCATGGAGAAAGAAATTCTAAAAATACCCAAGGGGCACGCCGAGGCAAGCGCCTTCTTTGCGAGAGAAATGATGTAAGATTTCGTTTCATCAAACTGCAATCTCACCTGTTTCCTGTAGCACTGTTATGTCGAGTCATGAGTGTAAGTAAATCAGGTTATTACGATTGGCATAAGCGCCCTGCAAACGTGATAAGCCTTGAAACACTGAAGCTTTATCGCCTTGTTCGACAGCTATTTAAGCAAAGTCGAGGCAGCTTAGGGGATCGTGAAATGGTGAAGAAATTGCGCAAGGAAGGCTACCAGCTTGGTCGCTATCTCGTTCGTAAAATGATGCACCGCCTTCGACTCAAAGCAACCCAGCGACGCGCTTACAAGGTGACGACGCAGCGGAAACACTCAAATGCAGTGGCTGATAACCTGTTAAACATGAACTTTAATCCCGTATCGGTTAATCAGGTTTGGGCGGGTGACGTGACCTATTTAAAGACGGGTGAGGGCTGGATGTATTTAGCTGTGGTGATGGATTTATATTCACGCCGGATTGTGGGATGGCACATAGACAAACGCATGACCACAGATTTGATATCTAAGGCATTAATGAAAGCCTACAACCTGCGCTAACCAGCGCGAGGGTTGGTATTTCACAGTGACCTAGGCTCGCAATATACCAGTAAGCAATTCGGTAGGCTGCTATCGAGCTATGGTATC
>NZ_JAKKRN010000065.1:0-4130 GCF_025654245.1 Shewanella sp. SM29 | reverse complement strand
TGAGTGGAAAGTGAAGAAACATGGCACAGATGTAAAGCGCCGAGTGTGGCGCAAACTGCATATTGCCGTAGATACACATAGCCATGAAATTATTGCCGCAGAACTCAGTTTATCAGGTGTAACAGACGCAGAAGTGATGCCCAATTTACTTAAGCAAACCCATCGAAAAATCCGCAATATCTCGGGTGATGGTGCTTACGACACAAAAGCCTGTCACGAAGCCGTTCGTCGAAAACGCGCTTTAGTGCTAATTCCACTTAGGGAAGGTGCTGACTTCCTGTTAGCAGTCAAAGGTAATCAAAGTGCTTTGCATCAGCGCGAAAAAGAGGCCTTTGAAGCTCATAGAAACCGTCACTCAAATCGAGGCGCAGTGTAGTAGAAAGAATATCGGGAATACCAAACTATAGCGGCGCCAAAGGAGCTGATTGATGCTAGATGGCCGACAATACAAACGTTTGGCAAAGTCATTAGCTATCGGGTACACAAAGGAGAAGGAAAGCTTCAGACACGTTACTACATCAGTTCTGCAATATTATCGGCCGAAGAGTTAGCCTACGCACAAAGCAAAGCAAAGCAAAGCAAAGCAAAGCAAAGCAAAGCAAAGCAAAGCAAAGCAAAGCAAAGCAAAGCAAAGCAAAGCAAAGCAAAGCAAAGCAAAGCAAAGCAAAGCAAAGCAAAGCAAAGCAAAGCAAAGCAAAGCAAAGCAAAGCAAAGCAAAGCAAAGCAAAGCAAATTAAGTCTACGCCGCAAGAGACGTCTAGCCGCAATAAATTCAGCGTATTTGGATTAGATAATAAAGGCTTAAAAAGCATTCTCGATGCTTACCCTGACAAGTCAATGGGTGCTGAGATGGTCACTTCGGTCGCGGCATCGAAATGTGCCATGATTTAGGTGCACAAAATCTGACTCGAGGTGACCGATATTCACTATAAACTTATCAGCATTGATTTGAGGCCTTTAACCCTAACAATACCATTGCTTTTAATCGTAAAATTAAGCGCACTTTATCACTCGATACTCTCAGCCTACGCTCGTGGTGATGGAAGCCCAGCGCGAATTACTGGAGGCGTACTATCGAAAAGCTCGGTCATACCATCAAGCTTATCCCCGCCAGAATGGTAAACATAAAGGGAAGATAATTTTTTTAAAAACTGGATATATTGACTAATACCACCCATTCTTGATTTGTGCTATTTGCTGTTAATACAGAGTTATAGCCATTTTCCTCAGTGCTGATTTCAATAATATTTCATGCAAGCATGTATTACACGTATCAAATAACGCCCAAGGAAGATCTGCTTTGCAGACTAGATAACTAAGGATACACAATGAAAAACACACTACTCTTCGCAGCAATTAGCTTAGCGATTGCAACTCCCGTTCTTGCCCATAACACTCATGCAAGCCCCTCATTAGGCAACAACACACCAAACAGTTCACCAGCTCAACCCGTCCCGCCACCGCCCTCTGCACCGATTAGCTTAATTGAATCACATAGACCGCTACTGCGGGAGACGCCATTGATGGCATCCCCCAATGATCCGACGATGACAGAGCAGCCTAAGATTCATTCACGCCAAAAACGTCAGATAGAGGTCTCGGAGCAACCCCCACTTAAGTTGCAGAATCGTAGCGCCGCGATGCAAGTCAGCGACTGCAGTGACTTTGTTGGGAAATCAGGTCAGGCACTAGTCAATGAACTGAGCCAATCTACGCCCGAATGTGTCGGTAAACTCTATAGCCTCAAAGGCAGTAGCGCGACCGCACTATTTAGCGAGGCCAATGTGATCAGTGTCGCCAACGCCATTGCCACTAAAGCAAAGGACTACACTGGGGTCGATATTCAGCATCTTGAGTCCCATATTTACTTTATTCGTGCCGCCCTCTATGTGCAGTTTTACAGCCCAAATGATGTGCCCACTTACAGCAATGCTGCTAAGGTCAGCTTAAAATCTGCCCTTAATGCGTTATTTGCGAACGCTGCGATTTGGACTGTCTCCGATGACAATGCTGGCGTGTTGAAAGAAGCCTTAATCCTGATTGACTCAGCCGAGCTCGGCGCCGATTTCAATCATGTCACCATTAAAGTGCTTACTGACTACGACGCTAACTGGCAAGCCAGTTTCGCCATGAACGCCGCAGCAAACTCAGTGTTTACCACCTTATTCCGCGCTCAATGGAATGATGACATGCAGGCGCTGTTCGCGCGTGACCAAAGCATTTTAGATGCGCTGAATAACTTCCAACTCGAACATCGCGACTTGTTAGGCACCAATGCAGAGTACCTTTTGGTCAATTCAGTTAAAGAGTTGTCTAGGCTGTATTACATTGATGCCATGCGCCCGCGAGTGACCCAGCTGGTCAAAAACATCCTCAGCAGCACCAGCAAAACCGAACCGAGCAAAGTGCTTTGGTACGCGGCGGCAGAAATGGCCGACTATTACGATCGCAGCCATTGTAATGATTACAATATCTGTGGTTTTAAGGCGCAGTTAGAGGCCGATGCCTTACCTTTCAACTGGAAATGCTCCGACAGCCTTAAGATCCGCGCCCAAGATCTCTATCAAGATCAAGCCAAGTGGGCCTGTGATGTGCTGACCAGCCAAGAAAGTTATTTCCACAGTAAACTCGAAACGGGCATGCAACCTGTGGGGCAAGATAACAACGATGACTTAGAGCTAGTGATCTTCGGCAGTTCGTCTGAATATAAATCCTTAGCCAACAGTATCTTTGGTATCAGTACCGACAATGGCGGCATGTATTTAGAAGGTTCGCCCGCTGGACTCAAAAATCAGGCACGTTTTATCGCCTATGAAGCCGAATGGCGCACGCCGGATTTCCACGTCTGGAACCTGCAACACGAATACGTACACTACCTCGATGGACGCTATAACCTGTTTGGTGACTTTAGTCGTGGCACTTCGGCCAATACCATTTGGTGGATTGAAGGCCTCGCAGAATACATCTCTTACCGTGACGCAAACCCTGCGGCAATTGCCATGGGCGAAACAGGTGAGTATATGTTGTCGACCATCTTCAAAAACAACTATGAATCTGGCCAAGACCGCATCTATCGCTGGGGCTATCTGGCGGTGCGTTTCATGTTTGAACACCACAGGGACGATGTGAGACAGATTCTGGCCTACCTACGCAACGATCAATATGCAGAATATCAAGCCTTTATGGATAATATCGGCACACGTTACGATAACGAATGGCAGGGTTGGCTCGCCAGTGGTTTAAGCACTGCTGACGATGGCATAGTCGATAAGGGCCCGAGTGATGTCGACGCTGAGCCCAGTGGCCGCGAAGGCAACTGGACAGGACCAGCGGGCACWATCAGTAAGGATTACTCRCCTTGCCAAGTGACGAACGAAGCCTACCGTTACACTGAATCGGCCAGCCTGAAAATTGATGTGCCGATGGAATGTATCGATTCAAAACTCGGCCGCGCCAGTTTCAGCTTCACCAATACCGATCGCACAGCCCAAGAGCTTTGGATCAAGATTGGCGGTGGTTGGGGAGATGCCGACATTTATTTCGATTCTAGAGGCTGGGCAAGCCCTGAGCAAAACCAAGGCGCTGGTATCGGTAATGGTAATTATCAAGTGATTAAGGTGCAGTTAAACCCCAACGAGTATTGGCACTACATTACCTTATCGGGGGACTTTGGCGGTGTTGATATGCAAGTCAGCACCACTGAGCTATTTGCTGATATCGACCCCGATCTGGGGGATGGCGGCGTGGATCCTGAGCCACCAGCCAATTGCGGCGCAGCGACCTTAGATTACGGTAAGCTCACCCTAGGCAAAAATGAGTGCATCAGTGGCGGGCGTAACAGCTTCTACTTCTGGGTTGAGGAAGATGATACCCAGTTCACCGTCACCACTAAGGGCGGCTCTGGGGATGCCAATATTTACTTCAATGCCAGTCAGTGGGCCGACGCAGATAATGCCGATGCAAAGAGCGCTCAAGCAGGAAATCAAGAATCGCTTAGCTTCAGCGCCAATCGTGGCTGGCGTTATATCACGATTGATACTGCCACTGAGTTTAGCGGCGTAACACTGACCTTAAGCACAGGCACGAGTAACACACCCGATCCGGTGCTCATTGCCAACGCCTGCGCGACG
>NZ_JAKKRN010000064.1:0-4667 GCF_025654245.1 Shewanella sp. SM29 | reverse complement strand
AAAAGTATGATGATGGTCATCACTTCGCTCATCGTCATACGGCCAGGGCGTTGACGCTTGCGTGTACCATCGGTTAACAGCGTTTTTTCCCATTCTGGAATGAAAACAGCGCAAAAATCATCGACATCGCAAAACACTTCCACTAATTTATGCATAGGCCCTCCGGTGTGATGGGGTTTCTCTTGGTCGAAAGATCCGATCACTTGGAGGGCTATTAGTTCAACATTTCTTATCCCGAGTTCAGGTTAACTAGATATACAGCCTAATTTTCAGCATCAGTGACCCTTACTCGCTCGCCCCGCAAAATATCGGTGAATGAATTAGTCGAGCGTCTTGCAAACCACACGCAGAATACGAGTAAACGTTCGGTG
Organism: Shewanella sp. SM29; assembly: GCF_025654245.1. Taxonomy (NCBI): domain Bacteria; kingdom Pseudomonadati; phylum Pseudomonadota; class Gammaproteobacteria; order Alteromonadales; family Shewanellaceae; genus Shewanella; species Shewanella sp. SM29. The sequence goes on along the minus strand of NZ_JAKKRN010000064.1, from coordinate 4,296 downwards.
CAACATCCACTACTCGATGATATAGACCAAGCACTAGCGGCAATTGTGAGTGTCGTCGCGAGGAACACCATAGAACTCAGTTAATACAACCAGATAGGCGTGCTAAACAAACAACGCCCCCCACGATGCCCTAGTGATTATCGGGCTAACAGCTAACCCTAATCTTGAGTCAGAGCTTGAGGTATTAGTAATAGCCACTGGCATTGCAACAAAAACCATAGAAAATCAGGTATCTATAGCGTCACAAATTGATGATAAGTACATTTAAGCGACAACGGCATTAACTCGACTGATGAATTCCTTTATGCATCTCTTTATGCCTCTCTTTATGCAAGAAGACTACGTCCTTATCAATAATTTCGAGTCGCCAGCCATAGTGATGTGCGATCCACTCAAAGGTTGCTTCGGCGTAAAAATTGATGTGGGTGGGATCGTTTTTATAGTGCCAGCGGGCAAATGCGATTTTATCCTGCACACGCTTGGTCATGACCGCCAAAATGCCATTAGGTTTTAATAACCTATCAAGCTGGGCAAGTAACCCTGCGGCACCACTCACGTGTTCAATGACTTCGGTTAAGGTAATAAAGTCGTATTGGCGGGCTAACGTTTCGGGATTATTAGCGTAATAAAGGTCGTAATTATCTATCTGATAACCGCGCGCCTTTGCCATTAGACTCAATGCCTTACCTTCTCCGCAGCCAAAATCGAGCCCTTGGGCCAAAGTGCTAACACGGCTAAGTAGTGGCTCGAGTGTGCGATTTAAAAATGTTTGATAGCCGAGATCATCGGCATGATTCTCGTGCTTATCGTACTCGGCTTTTTCTGCCTCGGCCGAAAGATAAAACTCAGAAGGCACGCTCACCAGTTGGCAGGTTTGGCATTGCTGGTAGCTACGCTTCCTATCTTGATGATAAGCGAGTAATTCAACGCCATGACATAAGGGGCAGATATTCAACAACAATTCCTAGGGATAGTAAGGTGCATAGTAATGAGAATAGTCGTAATGTTCACAAATAATGCTAGCACTGACTAGCTGAAATCGACTGTGTTGATGGCCTGATTAAGGTTTAGGGATTTTACGCTCTTTTGCGGCGGCTTCTTTTGCTTCCCGTAAATATTTTTGCTCGCGACTTTCTCTTTCGTCGAACTGTTTTTGTGCCTTAAGTTTTTGCTGTGCTTCCCAATCGTTGGTTTGGGATTGTTGCTTAATTTTATCTTCCCGCTCTGTCGTCTCTTTAGTGGCTTGACGGGCCTTTTCTAATTGAGCCTGTTCTAATCGCTGTGAGTCGATGCGTGCCTTATCGGCTTTTTGCTCTAGGGTCAATCTAGGCTTTGGCGCCTCGGCGGCATTTGCTAACGCGAGATGAAAACTAAAGATGAGGACTAGCGATATTAATATTTTAGAGATTAGCACTTTAAATAAATACGCCATTCCATGTCTCCTTGTATTCGATAATTGAATGACTCAATGATAAAAGCCAATTCACGCAAGATGTGCAAAACATAGCATAAAATCTGCCTAAGCTTAAAATATGCAGCAGGTGTTCTTAAAAAATATGCTTGAATACAAGTCTTAAACTACACTTTTTAAGTTTCTATTTGAGTGAAACAACAATTAGGTTTATTTTTAACCCCATTGGAATGATGTACTATTGGGCAACTTCGTGTTCAACGAAGACCTAAAAATGGGATGTGACTATTTTGCGTCACAAGGGAGTATCCTGAATGATCAGATGGCAACACTTACTTAAGAAACTCAGTACAGATGATCCTGTACTGCAAGAAAAGCTGTCTCTCTGGCAAGCACATCCCCATAAAACCCCCTTAGCCTTAATTCAAGGCTTTAGCTTTATTAGTGCCAACCAAGCCACCCTCAGTTATTTTGAGACTGAATACGATGCTTTTGTAAATGCGACTCCCTATGATTTTTCTCCGAGGATCCAATCTTCAGGCCGCAATAGTGTTGAATTTGCGCGGGAAATGATCCTTGAAGCCATTGCTGGCAATAATGTTGAATTCAACTGGCTGCACATGAGCCAACAAGGCAATGAACTGCCGACTCGAATTAATCTCTATCGCTGTTATCTGCAACAACAGCCCGTGGTACTCGTTGAATTACAAGCTCTTAATCGCCGCAATCAAATGCGCGAAACGATTTCTGATGGTTTTGCTCATATTCCCAAAGAAATTTTGTCGACCACGCTCGAAGAAAGTGCCGAAGCTGTGTATATCACTGACACTGATAATCAAATTTTGGCTGTCAATAAAGCCATGTGCCGTATTTGCGGCTATAGCGCTGAGCAGCTCATCAGTAAAACCCCTGAATTTTTAGAGGTAAGAACCCATAATATGGGGGAAGAAACCGAATGCCAAATCGCCTTGAAACAAAGGGGATTTTGGCAGGGCGAAACGTGGAAAAGACGTTCAGATGGCAGTAACTTTCCTGCTTGGCAGAGTAGCCGTAAAATCATTACCGAAGATGGTGCTCATTATAATGTGAATATTTTCAGTGATATTAGTACTAAAAAACTATTAGAAACCCAGCTAACAACTCGGGCTATGTACGATACCTTGACTGGATTACCTAACCGGTTCCATCTCAAACAGATCCTCAATAGTGCCCTCGAAAAACTTAAAACTGATCCCCTCGCACTGGGGGCGTTGATGTTTTTAGATCTCAATGGTTTCAAGAATATCAATGACAGCTTCGGTCACTCCATGGGCGATAGAGTATTACAACTCGTCGCAGCCAGACTCGAAGCAGGTTGTATCGAAAAGGCCGATATAGCCCGTATGGGAGGAGATGAATTTACCTTAGTGCTGCAAGACTGTAGCTGTAAAGATGAAATTCAGCTGTTTGCAGAGCAAATTCTTAGCCTATTTGAGAGCCCCTTTGAAATTGAAGGCCAAAAGTTCTTCCTCGGCACCAGCATAGGCATTGCGCTATTTCCTACCCACAGTAACCAAGCGGGACAGCTGATTAGTCTTGCCGATACTGCCATGTATTGCGCTAAAAAGAGCTTACCGCATCTCGTGTTTTACGATAAAGAGATGAGCCTAGCAGCCGAGTTAAAATTACAGTTAATCAATAACCTAAGACATGCACATAGCCTAAAACAATTCACTCTCGCTTATCAAGCTATAGTCGATTTACACACAAATCAAACTATTGCTGCCGAAGCCCTGCTCCGCTGGCAGAAGTCACCGACAGAATATTATGAAGCTGCCGACTTTGTACCATTGCTTGAGGAAACAGGATTAATTGTCAGCATTGGCCAATGGGTATTAGAACAGGCCTGTGTACAAGCGGCCCTCTGGCGAGCACATTATCAACCCGACTTTAGAATTTCAGTCAATGTGTCACCACTGCAATTAGAACACTTAGATTTTATCGACCAAGTGATAAATGCCTTAGAAATGGCGAAGTTACCCGCCGAAGCACTGATTTTAGAAATTACCGAATCGGCATTGTTACGACAACCGGAGCAAGCACGACTCACACTCAATCGTATCAAAGCGTTAGGTGTCAGTATTGCCATCGATGATTTTGGGACTGGGTTATCGTCACTCAGTCGCTTAGGGACTTTGCCAATAGACAGCGTCAAAATTGATGCCGAGTTTGCCTTGCGCTTAAACGAAGTCTCAGGACAAAAACTCTGCAATGCTATAGTGCAACTCGCACAGGCACTCGACATTCACTTCGTCGCAGAAGGCATTGAAACTCAACAACAAAAAGACATAATGACTGACATGGGTCAAGGTTTCGCCCAAGGATTTCTATTTGGCTACCCGAGTTCAGTCGAAAACTTCACCCAAGCCTTTCTTGCGGAAAAACGCTTAGCCTAGAACAGATTTAGGACTGCCGATGTTCGCATCGGCTCGATAATCCGACTTGCGTACCGAATTAACGCTCTCAACGTTTACAACGGAAAACGAAAGATTCCGCTAAGGTTTTATCGAAATATTTTGATGGGTCGCAAACTAAGGGAAAAGATTTTCTTGCAGAAAATATATTATTTAAGCTCGATAGCCCTGCCAGCACACCATTTACTAGGGTCTGTTGATCTTTGCTGTACAAATGTTGTTCAGCAATACATCGGCAGCCACATTAACATAAACGCCAGTGACACCATACTGGCGTAATTTCTTGCTAGCTTGTCATATCTTGTTGATATTGCTCGATAGTGCTTAATTCTTCCAAAAGCATTCTCCACTAAATGTCGATACCGATATAAGCACCAATCGACTCTTTCTTGAGGTGTATTCTTATAGCGGCGCCTTGGAATGACAGATTTC
>NZ_JAKKRN010000063.1:0-4934 GCF_025654245.1 Shewanella sp. SM29 | reverse complement strand
CCAGATGGGTTTTATACACAGCCTTAGACAGAATATCGACACTTGATGAAGTGTGAACTCAAACAAAGCAAATCAGCTTTCCGAATTATTATTAACGTGGTCCAGAGATGGACACGGTAATAAACAGAATTTGCTTGGTGACAATAGCCTTGTGGAACCACCTGATCCCATCCCGAACTCAGAAGTGAAACGCAAACGCGCCGATGGTAGTGTGGGGTCTCCCCATGTGAGAGTAGGTCATCGCCAAGCATCCAAATAAACACCAAAGCCCTAGCCTAAACCGCTAGGGCTTTGGTGTTTATACGCTCCGCGAAAACTTATCTCGATGTCGGTCAATAAATATTCCTCCAATATTGACACTTCCACCATCCATGGCGGTCGCCCGCCGCTAAGCGGACTCCCCAGCTACGAAGACAAGCTTCTTCGCGTTCAATCATGGCTAAATACTCCGTATTTATAGCGCGATGATTTCACCCCCATGTGAGAGTAGGTCATCGCCAAGCGCCTAATTATCTCATTGAGATGTAACCAAGCCAGCTGAATAAGCTGGCTTTTTTGCGTCTATAATTTGTTAATTGGAGTGATTTTCCTGCTTTTCTCTCTGTTCTTCATCCAGCCATCTTCTCTAGCATGAGCTGCAATCCTCGCTTTTAGCAGTTACAATACGTTTTTGTCGTCATTGAACAAACACATGTCTCTATCTCATAGCCTTCAATCATTTAATTCCTTTGGTTTAGCCCAATCTTGCGCGGATCTTGTTGAAGCGCACTCAAAAGAAGCTGTTAAGGCGATATGTCTGCCACTATGGCAAAAGCAATTGCCTATGTTAGTGCTTGGTGGCGGTAGCAATCTGGTCTTTACGGAGGACTTTAACGGCACAGTTGTCAGGATTTTATCGAAAGGGATAAAAGTATCTGAAGACACAGAAGCGTTTTATCTCGAGGTTGAGGCAGGTGAGAATTGGCACGAGTTAATTCAGTTTACGCTCGAGCATGGCATGTTTGGGCTGGAGAATATGGCATTAATTCCTGGGACGGTTGGTGCAGCACCTATTCAGAATATTGGCGCTTATGGTGTTGAACTATGTGATGTGTGTGATTGGGTTGAGTATCTTGATTTACCCTCAGGTGAGTTTGTGCGCATCAGTACAACTGAGTGTCAATTTGCTTACCGTGAGTCTATTTTCAAAGACAAATTGCGCAATCTCGCTGTAGTCACTGTTGTTGGACTGCGCTTAGCTAAACGTTGGCAACCGCGTTTGGCCTATGGTCCATTGCAATCGTTTGATCCTGCAACCGTTACAGCGCATGAGATTTTTGAGCGCGTATGCCAAGTACGAAGTGAAAAGCTTCCTGATCCCGCTGTGCTCGGCAATGCAGGCAGTTTCTTTAAAAACCCCATTGTAAGCGCGGCCTGTTATCTAGATTTAGCACAGCGTTTTCCGACGATAGTGGGCTACGCACAAGCGGATGCAACAGTGAAATTGGCTGCAGGCTGGTTGATTGAACAAGCGGGACTGAAAGGTTTTGTGCTCGGCAATGTGGCAGTGCATGACAAGCAAGCCTTAGTGTTAGTGAATCGAGGCGGAGCAACGGGGCATGATATTTGCCGCCTAGCACTGCATGTTATTGCGCAAGTTCGGGATAAATTTGGTGTCGTTCTAGAAGCCGAGCCTAGAATCATTGGGGCCAATGGCGAAGGAGATTTGCATGTCTGATCATTGGGGAAGAAAACGCCAGATATTAGCTTTATTATCTAGCGGGCAATTTGTTTCTGGCGAGCAGTTAGCCACTGAACTTGGGATTTCGCGTGCCGCAGTGAATAAGCACATCGATGCGCTAGAAACCTATGGTGTGGCAATTTATAGCGTCAAAGGTCGCGGTTATAAGTTAGCTAATCCTATTTCTTTGATTGATGCATCACGTTTAGTGCAATCAATTGATAACCGTTGCTTTTACTTTGATGAGATAGCAAGCACCAACGGCTTTATGCTGGACCATACTACTGAATTGAAGAATGGTGATGTGTGTGTGGCAGAGTATCAATCCGCAGGTCGTGGTCGTCGAGGCCGAACTTGGGTGTCGCCCTATGGGCATCACTTATATTTCTCGCTGTTTTGGACTTTCCCGCAGGGAATGGCACAGGCCATGGGATTGAGTTTAGTGGTGGCCTGTACATTGGTTGAAGTGCTTAAATCTTTTGGCGTCGAGAATATTGGTGTTAAGTGGCCCAATGACATCTATTTGGATAACAAGAAGCTTGCCGGGATCTTGATTGAAATGTCGGGGCAGGCTGATAGCCTGTGCCAGCTTATCATAGGTGTTGGTGTCAATATGGCTATGTCAGAGGAACAAGGTAAAGGTATCGATCAGCCTTGGAGTGATTTGTCAGAGTTGGTCGACATGCCTGACAAGACGGCGCTTGTTATTGCATTACAGAAGCAGCTTAAGCGTGATATTCAGTTATTTGAGCGTGAAGGATTAGCTGCATTCAAGACTCGTTGGCAAGCTGCGGACTTATTTTATGGCCGTGAAATACGTTTGCTTATGGGGGAAAAGTCTGTCGAAGGAATTTGTCGTGGCGTTGATGAGCAAGGTGCGGTATTGCTCGAAACCGCCGATGGTGTTCAAGCATTTATCGGCGGTGAAATTAGCTTAAGGGCACGCTAAGTACGCAAGAGTCAATTTTATATAAGGCTATTTGCGCATCAGCACGTGGGACATCAAATGATCCTGACCTTTCTGCAGGATCAAATGGGCCCTCTCACGGGTCGGTTGAATGTTAAGTTGTAGGTTTGGGCCATTGATTGTGTCCCAAATATTGGCGGCAATCGTATTGGCTTCATCGTCGGTTAGCGTCGAATAGTGATGAAAATAAGATTTTTTGTCACTGAATGCGCCAGAGCGGAACTGCAAAAATCGTTCTTTATACCATTGTTTCAGCAAAGGTTCTTCCGCATCGACATAAATAGAAAAGTCGACAAAATCGGAGACGAAAGGACGACGGGTATCAACGGGGGAGTCGAGTCCAGTCTGTAATACATTCAAGCCTTCTAAAATTAAGATGTCTGGCTGAGAAACGGTTTGATGCTGATTCTTAACGCGGTCATAGGTGACGTGCGAATAGATAGGGGCTTTCACATGTGGCTGACCGGATTTCACGGCGGAGATAAACTCAACCAGCATTTTCATATCGTAACTTTCTGGAAATCCCTTACGCTGTAAGAGTCCTTTACGTTTTAAGTCCGCCAGAGGATACAAAAAACCATCTGTTGTCACCAAATCAACTTTTGGGTGTTCAGGCCAGTGTCGTAGTAAAGCTTGCAAAATACGTGCTGTGGTGCTTTTCCCGACGGCGACACTACCAGCAATACTAATGATGTAAGGACTTTTTGATGGTTTTTGACCGAGGAATTCATCAACCACTAAGCCTCGTTGTTGCTTAGCTTTAACGATCAAATTCAGTAGCCGGCTAAGGGGAAGATAAATATCGGTCACTTCCGATAAGGAAATCTTTTCATTTATGCCTCTAAGGTTCTCCAAGTCTTGCTCACTCAGTGTCAACGGCACTGAATCTCGTAACTCAGACCATTGCAGGCGCTCGAAGGCGAGATAGAGTGCTTTTTGAATTGAATTTTTAGAAGTCATTGGCTTTCCTCAGCTTAGGAAAGGCACAGTACACTATGAGATTATTTGGAACAATACTAAATGGGTGATTGCAGTCGTGTTTCCGTTACCGTTTGATGTATTCGCTGTTTAATTGGCCGTCAAAGTTGCATAACGTGTAAAAAAACACCGTTCAAGCGCTTTTTTTACGTAAATAGGCGTTTTTTACTTGCACTTGGGAGCGCATTTACCTAATATCCCGTTCCGAAATGATAATGCCGGTATAGCTCAGTTGGTAGAGCAACTGACTTGTAATCAGTAGGTCCCGAGTTCGACTCTTGGTGCCGGCACCATTTTCTGTGGAGGGGTTCCCGAGTGGCCAAAGGGATCAGACTGTAAATCTGACGGCTCAGCCTTCGAAGGTTCGAATCCTTCTCCCTCCACCACTTTTTTCTAGGTAGTTAGGTAGCCTTAGTTAGGTTGCGCGGACATCGTATAATGGTATTACTCCAGCCTTCCAAGCTGATAACGCGGGTTCGATTCCCGCTGTCCGCTCCAAATTAGTTGCTGATATGGCTCAGTTGGTAGAGCACACCCTTGGTAAGGGTGAGGTCGGCAGTTCGAATCTGCCTATCAGCACCAGCCTCTCTAAATTTAGCTCCTACGCCTAAACATAATCGGTTCGATGTCATTTTAATGCATCGGATTTTTTCTATATGTTAGTTTTCATCACCAAGAATCTTGGACTGAGGCATTACCATGGCTAAAGCTAAATTTGAACGTATTAAGCCCCATGTAAACGTGGGCACCATTGGTCACGTTGACCATGGTAAAACCACACTGACTGCAGCTATCTCTCACGTACTGGCTAAGACCTACGGTGGCGAAGCTAAAGACTTCTCTCAAATCGATAACGCTCCAGAAGAGCGTGAGCGCGGTATTACGATCAATACCTCTCACATCGAATATGACACGCCTTCACGTCACTACGCACACGTAGACTGCCCAGGCCACGCTGACTATGTTAAAAACATGATCACTGGTGCTGCACAGATGGACGGCGCGATTCTAGTAGTTGCCTCTACAGACGGTCCAATGCCACAGACTCGTGAGCACATCCTGCTTTCTCGTCAGGTTGGCGTACCTTTCATCATCGTGTTCATGAACAAATGTGACATGGTAGATGACGAAGAGTTACTGGAATTGGTTGAAATGGAAGTGCGTGAACTTCTGTCAGAATACGATTTCCCAGGTGATGATTTACCAGTAATCCAAGGTTCAGCTCTGAAGGCCCTAGAAGGTCAACCAGAGTGGGAAGCTAAGATCCTT
>NZ_JAKKRN010000062.1:0-4995 GCF_025654245.1 Shewanella sp. SM29 | reverse complement strand
AAGGTGGGCATACTCCCTATCAATACTGTTGGGGCGGCGGGCTAGGTAAAGTCGAGCCCATGATGAATCCAGGGCTTACTGAATTCTTACAGCGTAAACAAAAAGGAGACCGGCTCGGTATTGTCGTTTTAGATTTTTATAATAATGAATTGAGTAATATAGATAATAGGAATGCAGAGCTTATTATTAATACCAACTCTGATGTAATATTAAAAATCTAGGGTCTGTTGATCTTTCTAGAGTGTTTTTTAGACAGCATGGCAAGACGTTATAATTTTCTTCGCCAAAAGTAACCATAATCCTCAAGCTATGCCAAGACTTATGCTAACCGATGCGTAGGGGAAGGAATTTCATTTAATGAAAAGCACTGGCCGCGTTTATAATAAACCGGAACACAGACAAACACTTGAACTTCGAGCGGTTATCCCTTGATGAGTCTACCCAAATAGCTTAGTCGTTGGAGTGTGACTTTTAGGCGGTTTCATTGATGGTCTAAGAAAGGCATTCTGGCTCATTTATTCAAAGTCTTAACCTATTTTGCTGACATAGAATTGGTCTTGATTGATGGCTCGATAGTGCAGTTACTCTGAATGATGAAAGTATTGTTAAAAGTCGAAGTATTCAACTTAAATTTATTCAGCAGTGAGATGTGAAGGATTACCTATTTAGAATTATCAGAAGACCAGGAGCATGATATTATACATACTCAAAAGCTAATTGAGCACTTAAAGCAGATTGATATTTTGATTGCTGATAAAGGTTATGACAGTAATTTTTGTCAAGTTATCGGAGCCCAAGGCGGGACATTAATTATCCAAAAGTTCCACGGTATAAATATGTTTCAGGAGTGGGTATATTGATATTTATATAAACATTGGCATTTAGTAGATAATTATTTTTGAATATTTAAATGTTGTCGAATTATATCAGAAAGTTATGATAAAGCAAGAAGCTGTACCAGTATGGTTTCATTGGCACTTACATTAATGGGGTTCCCAATGTATTTACTACTAATATTTACGCAACAAAAATCAATAGATCTACTTAATAATAGCTGTTTAAATTTAGCAATGTGTTCCTAATCATAATTAGTGGGGGTTTCAGAGTAATTATATAGTAGTGACTAAATATAGTTAGTGATATTTATCAAAACAATTATGGTATAAATAATGAATCACAATGCAACGACTGGAACCGCACAAGTCAATTATGTTGATTTTTGGAGTGACCCTTATAATACTATTGTCACAAGGAAGTTTCTTCTCTATTATGCAAGTTATAGATGATATGAAGAAGGCAATTAAGGATAGTAAAAGTCAGTATCTATTGTCAGAAGTAGGCGCTGGCATTAAAGCTATTTTGCTCATTTCTACAAATCTGCTTTTCCTAATTTACTCAGCTATACCCGCTTTCTTGAGGTGATGCCCACTGTGTGAGTGCCGCTTTGCCGCTACTTTTCCAGCCTCAAGAGTGGCCCCTCAGACATCGAATTTGTAGATTCAACCAGCATTAAAGTGTGTCATAACCTACGTATTCATCGCCATAAAACCTTGGCGGGGCTGGCGTGCAGAGGTAAAGGCACCATGGGGTGGTTCTATGGCTTTAAGCTGCATTTGATTGTGGATCATCAAGGCGGAATAGTGGCGGCCAAAGTGACTCCTGCGAATGTACATGACACAAAACCGGTGAACGAGATGGTGCACAGTGGCATGAATAAACTCTATGCAGATAAAGGGTATATCAGTAACAGGGTGAGATTATGCTTTGTAAATTCTGTTAACATTTAGCTATTTTGTTCTTAAGTCGACTTAATGCGAGATTATTGATTGATATAAATCATCCATAATCGAATAAAATTCGTTCGACTGGATAGGTTTGTTAACCAATTTAACAATGTATAATCCGGCCCTGATATCAGTAAGGCAACGAGGTGCAGCGCCATTTTTATTAACAGCATCCCGCAAAGTTTACCATCGATAAAGATCCATGGCTTAGATGAGTTTCAAGTGTCCAAACAGTGGCATTAGGAAAGGTAGTTACCATAACATGCTTACTCTGATCATGTTTAAGTCTAAAAGTTTCCGTCAGTTAACAAAGTATGCTCCCGCCCTGACTACTGCATAGCTTATCAATCGTCCGCTAACATTAGGTTTTTGACTTATTTTTATTTGCAAACTTTTCGTTAATGTGCTCTTTTTAAAAAATTTTTTCCTGCTACTTTTAAAAGATAGTCATGAATTACTTCTAATGGTGATAATTATGAATAAGCTAATTACTGATAATGATGTGCCTATAGGTTATAAACTATTGCTGGATACGCTTTCTATATGGGGGGTTTCTCGTTATGTTGGCGTGACTGGTGGCGGGGTAATTCATTTTCTAAAATATATTAATCCACTTGTAAATAATTGCGCGGAAGAACAAAGCTTTTTCTCTATTGCTGAGTATAATGCTGGGTTTATTCCACTAGGATATTATCTGAGCAGCGGTAGAATTGCTGCTGCAGTAGCTACGACAGGAGCGGCGAGTAAGCTACTGAGTTGCGGCCTAAGCGATGCGAAACTGCATGATATTCCAGCTGTATATATTGTCCCCCTCATCGGAGAGGAAATACACGGATATTCACCATTGCAAGATACTACAAAGCATGGTAGCAATATTGTCGCCCAACTACGCAGCGAGTTGCCAGAATCCGTCTTTGTGCTTGACTCGCCAAATACACTCGCTGAAAAATTATCGTCTGCCCGTGTTCAGTTGGAAAGGGCAAAACCAATAGTACTTGTTTTGCTACATAAAGCGCTCAACAGTCCTACATATAATCCCACGAAAACTATTGCATCGATAAAATTACCAGTGCAAAACTTTTCATTCATCGAATTTTGTGACGAATTTCGACACGATATTAAGGGGCGACGTCTAGTATTACTAGTTGGAGAGGAAATGGTCCGCTACCCAAATGCCGCAGCCCTGACTACACAATTTTGTCAGATACTGCGCTGTGCTGCCATCTGGAGTATCAATGGTGCCAATGCGGTGCAACGGGATAATCCTTATGGATTTGGTTATATATCATTCGGGGGTAATGATGAAGCCTTGTCTCTCTATCAATCAATAGGGAAAGATGATGTGTTGTTAGTACTAGGAGCCTGCCCTGATGAATACACTGTTAATTTACAAAAATTTTCTGCCGCTAAAACATTTTTCCTAACCAACTACTCAGGAAGTTATGGACAAATAGATAATAGTTTTTCCCATATGAGCCAAGGAGCATATCACCAGGTCTCTGGCCCACTGGATCAATTATTGCGTAACCTTATGGCTGCTGCACAACAACAGCCGTTCAACAATATTCCCTCACCCTTAGCTCCAAATAATCTCAATCACCGCCAATATCCACCTCCACGCAGCGGTTATGTTGATATGGCCGAACTTTATCAGCGACTTGATCGTTGGTGGCCAGCCGGCTCTATTGGTTTTGATGATGTTTGCCTATCTTATAAAGACAGACAATATGTTACTCAGCGTCCAAATAACAATATTCAATTTTATTCGCTCTACCGAGGCTCTGCAATGGGGGGGGCGTTTGGAGCTGCTATAGGGGCAAAACTTTCACTGCCAACGCGTCCAGTGTTCCTCTTTACTGGTGATGGATGCTTTCGGCTATTTTCAGGTTCATTAGGAGAAGTAAGTGAACTGGGATTAGTAATTTTTCTCGTCAATAATGCCAGTTTTTCGATAGTCGGTCAGGGGTTGCCCATCATCTTACCGGAGATTGAAGAAAAAAAATATCATGCCAACCTAAAGCAATTAGATTATTGTTCAATAGCACGAGCTTGCGGCTGGGAGGCTGAACAACTTGCACCTGATTTGAGTAATCTGAATTACTTATTAGATAAAACAACGGGTAATATAATGAAATCTTTGCTCATTGACATCCCAGTCGACGCGTTACAAGTACTGGGTCGTAATCCTCGAGTACAAAATCTTTAAGGAGAAATTTATGATCAACTTTCCAGACAAGACGCTAATTAAGCATATCGACATTGACTATCAAAAACTGAGTGGTAAACCTCTCCCTAGCCCTAAAAACCTTACCGATCGTAGTTGGTGGCTGCATCATGAGGCGCCATATAGCATATTGGCCCACAATACAGATATCGATCCGTATTTTATTTATGCCAACCAGTATGCGTTGGAATGTTTTGAATACCTGCGCGAGGAGATATCGCGACTCCCCTCACGCTTGAGCACGCCTGTATCCGAACAGCAGAAACGACAATTATTGCTGGATGAGTTAACAAATAAAGGCATCGTCCATGGTTATTCTGGTGTACGGATAACGCGTACGGGTAAATCCTTCAATATCTATAACGGTGCTATCTGGCAGTTAAAAGATAGTGATGGAAAGTTATGGGGACAAGGTGCACTGTTTTGGCTTTCACCTAATGGCAGTGAACACAATTTTGACGTTTGATTACGGCAGCTCATATGAACTGCCCTAGTTTAGCGACCAATATCCCGTTGTGAAAGGTGAATAATCCATTAACACAAATATGCTTTGAATTGTACTGGTCAACCCAAACTGGACACTTTTACTTGAGAATTTTCAAACTCTACAGGTGACAGATCGTCATTAGCAGAATGAAGCCGCTCCAAGTTGTAATATTTCATGTAAGCCGTCACATCTTGCTTCATAAACTCCCTTGTTGGTTGAGCAACTTTAAAAATCCAATCGTGTTTCAAGCTACCAAAGAAACGCTCAACAACGGCGTTATCCCAACACGCTCCCACATCACCCATGCTGGCTCGGATACCATAGCTCGATAGCAGCCTACCGAATTGCTTACTGGTATATTGCGAGCCTAGGTCACTGTGAAATACCAACCCTCGCGCTGGTTAGCGCAGGTTGTAGGCTTTCATTAATGCCTTAGATATCAAATCTGTGGTCATGCGTTTGTCTATGTGCCATCCCACAATCCGGCGTGAATATAAATC
>NZ_JAKKRN010000061.1:0-5309 GCF_025654245.1 Shewanella sp. SM29 | reverse complement strand
TTAGCTGGGTATAAATATCAAAGTTTTGCGTTCTGGCGCCTATTGGGGGGGCCTTTTCTGTACCTGAGTCATGTGTGCCAGGTATAGAAATTTTGTCTAATGTTAAACTTTTATTTAGTGCACTCATCCAATTATTTGTACTTACGTGAGACATATTATTCTCCAATTTTGGCTATCTGTCGAAATAATATCTGATAGGCTATAACTAACAAATAATAGCCTATCAGTAAGTTTCTTATATGGACGAACTAATTTAGTATAATAGTTCTAACCATCTGTTCGGCTTTATTTGATAAGACTTAAGGTGCTGTGTACTTACCTGTCATACTTGATTTAGTATCAGAATTGTCCATTTGGAATAAGAATAACTCTACTGTGGTATTTGAACCACTAATTAATGCAGCTATAGAACCGGAACCAACTTGATTGTGCTTTAAAATGTCGAGGATTAGTTGGCCACTCGCAGTAATAGCGCCTACGGGATTCTCTGTAACTACATTTTTTACAATCTTTAACGTATCTTTGGCTAAGCCTTCAGCATACTTTAGGTCTACAGTGCCCCCCCACGTCACACCGATCATGTCCTTCGAGCCAATCCACCAGTTATTATTGCTTAAATAACTACCTTGCCCTAAAAGGAAATCGTCGATAGTATATTTAGTGCCATTAACGGTAAGGGTTAACTTTCCACGTACTGCAAAATTCAGTTCTGCAGGTTGGTGATCGTTAAATGTTTTAGCTATGACCCCACCTCCATGCGTGTTGTTCATAAACCAATGCGAAACATCGCTTGTTTTATGACGGCCAGCTTTTACTACTAGGGTTTTCCCGTGGCAAGTAACGCCTTCATAAGGTTGGCCATGGCTAATGCAATGATCCTTTTCAGTAAAGGAAACGTCTGATAGACCTTCAATATTAAATACAAACTCATTATCGTGAATTTTAATTCCCATTATATTATTATCCTTTATTATGATGACTTTCTAACTAACTTAGGGTATGAAGTATTCTTACCGAAAAAGATGTTAAACAATCTCAAGTGGTGAGTTACCTCAATAACAAAACTAGCAAGATAATCAATTAACGCAATACTACTTTAGAGCTATTTAATATAATTATTAATATTTAGTTAGGAATGTTAGTTCTGTCGTTATCTGACATTTCGCCGCATCAACTTTAGCGTGCTAGAACCATTACATACGAGTTAAGCTGCAAAGAATTAAAACATTCCCATGGTGATGTTTTATAAGCCGGATTCCAGAAATTATATTATAATTCTAGTCAAAAAATTACGATCTAAATCCGAAGTCACCAGAAAATATTAAACACTATAATTGACTTTACCAAGACTACAGTATAATTAATAATAATAATTTAAAGTCTTAATTAAATGGAGCGCTGTACTGTAATAACGTTTGGGGAAAATCAATGGATAAACATAAAGAGAAGATAGTTTTTAAAAAAAAATTGATATATTGACTAGGGTCTGTTGATCTTTGTTGTACAAATGTTATTCAACAATATATCGGCAGCCACATTAACATAAACGCCAGTGACACCATACTGGCGTAATTTCTTGCTGACTTGTCATATCTTATTGATATTGCTAGATAGTGTTTAATTCTTCCAAAAGCATTCTCCACTAAATATCGATACCGATATAAGCACCCATCGACTCTTTCTTGAGGTGTATTCTTATAGCGGCGCCTGGCTTTGTTTTCTAAATAGGTTGAACTAAAAACCGTAGCCGCAGAACTGATCGGCATCGCCTATCAACTTACCCATCAACCGTGTCAAAACCTCGCTATAAAACAACACACTGGAAGCAATACAACCAAGCCTTAATCAACCGCGGTTCGCTTACCTTCTGGATTGATGAGGAGGTAATTGCTAAGTGGAAAGTCAAGGTTCAAAATTAGATTCTATTATTCTCTCTGAAATAGGTTACGACACATTTAGGGACTGCTTAGAAACAGAACAGACTTTCATCAGTCTGTTCTGTTATGAGCGTGGAATTTAAATCAAGAAGTCTTCGATTGAACGGCCATTTTCAATTTGCAGTTTGAATACAGTTGGCATTCTACCTTGTCCTATCCAAGTGACGGTTTCGCCCTCAACGACAATTGAATATTTAGCTGGACGTGGTGCTCTTGCACTTTTTACTTTTGCAGTAACACCGCCAAGATCATCAAGTGACAAGCCTGCAGACTCAATCATCTTCTGAAGCTCTGCAATTTTCGCGATACGCTCAGCATTTGCTTCAGCTTCAGCATTCGCTTCTTCTTCTCTTTCAGCAACGATCTTCCCTAACTTTTCGTACACATCTTTTAGTTCTGCAACAGATAACTCTTTAACAGAAGCTTTTAAACGACGAGCATGTGTTAAAATCTCTAAAAATTCAGACATTGTATTTCCCTAATAAGTTTGTATCGCAACAATATAGCTGATTTTCAATTTGTGATGAATACACAAAACCATTCTGTGAAATTAACCTTGCACAGAAATATGAACAGCCTCACTGCAAAGTTCAACACGGTTAGGTCATATTAAGTCTAACGTAGTTACTTTCACTTGATTTCTACCTTTATATTTTGCTTCGTATAAATTTTTATCAGCTACTCCTAGTAAAGTATCGCATTTCACTGTACTACCGCTATGTTGGATATATACAATTGCACCAATACTTACTGTGACATTTCGTTTAAGAATACTTAGCTTTTCAACGCATTCTCTTAATCGCTCACAGACTAAGATACAGTTGTTCTCATTAGTATTTGGCATAAGAATAGTAAATTCCTCACCACCAAATCTTGCTATTTTATCTTGATTTCGCAGATTGTCGCTTAATGTTTTTGCTACATATTTTAACGCAATATCTCCCTCTAGATGACCATGTTCATCATTGTATGACTTAAATAAATCAATATCTACTATTGCAATTGATATCGGAACTGCAAGTTGCTTTACTCTTGAGATCTGATGATTAAACCAAAATTCAAATTGCCTTCTATTTGCAACTTCTGTCAAGAAGTCCTCTGTTGCCATCCGCTCAAGAATCATATTTATTTTATTTAATGATTTTTTTTGACGCTCTATTCTTAACTCATGTTTTTTTCTTTTATCAATACCTTGAATCTGAATTATATAATAGTTTACAGCATGATCACATACATAATAAATACTTAATAGAGCCCAAACATATCCACCAAATGCTATTTTTAATTTGACTTCTTGCTCATCAACCTCCTTTAGGATAATTAAATCACCTTCTACTTTAGAGAAATCGTTGGATATGCCAATTATTTTGGTTAGTTGCCGAAGATCAATTGAAAGTAAATACTCTTCAGAATAGCCTAAAATAGATAAAATAGATTGGTTTACCTTCACAATCTGTCCTGATTGTGTTGCCAATGCCATACCACTTTTCGTTTTATTAAAAACACTTTTAAATAAAGTATCATTAATATCATTAATATCATTAATATCAGCTATATAGTTACCCATGACTTCACCTTTAATTACTTTAATTAAGAGTAGAATTTCCAGCTGTTGAAATAAAAACGCTTGCCATCTAAAAACATTGAGTGTTAATACTTTTTCTGAATAGAAACTAACTTCACCTCATAATGTACCATTAATAATTATTATAGCAGCAATATTTGTTTATAAACTAATTTCTGTGTAACAAGGAATTAGTTATACTGAAGTACTAAGATATGCACTATAAAACACTTGGCCACAAATTTAAAAGGCATGCACATTCAATGGCCCCAAAACTTCCTATTACATATATGTGCTTAGTGGTTTTTTCTACTATTTTCCTTAATATATCTTCAGTAGTATATTTAAAATCTTTGAGTGTATAAGAATCATATCCACGGCTTTATCGTGACGCATGTTAATTATATTAAATAAACACATTATTCAACTTAATATCAACCACATTAAAGTACCCATGATTTTTAGAGTATGAATCTGAAATATAGATAACCGTAATCCTTATTAATCCTCACTAAACTTATATGTTTAATTCGGAAACTGTTTTTAACTATTCATCGGTGTCTATAATAATTTTCCTATATATACTGAGCAATTACAAAGGATGAAACCGATTCATTTCGATGTTAAGTTTTAATTAAATGATTATAATTCACTCCGCCAAGATGGAAATGAGTAATAATTTATAGTTTCTCAATTAACCCCATAAAAACACACACTAATTATACTTATTATAACGATTACCTGTTCTCCTATAAACTATAAACTATCAAATTTCAGATATCTAAATAAACTATTAAAAGTATGAGTTTAATAAACTTCATTTGATTCCTCAGCAATTAATACACTTTCATCGGTGTGCTCTTAGGGATTTTAGTATTTCCCATACGCAATTACACGTCTCATCTATACAATAGTTTTAACTCATCGCACTCACACTCTTCTAAAAGTGGCACTTTTAGTGTTTTCCATTCCACTCTAGCAAGCTAGTGTTAACCAACGTTACTGAATCAGCGACACTAAAACTCGAGCAGCATCAAGATGAAAATGCCCGCAAATAACTTTTATTTGATTTTTTTCAGACTTATATAGAACTCTTAATTTATTGACAATACTGTGTAAAATTTCAGATGGAATATAACCAGAACACTTCCCAAGCATTTTTTATAATATCATCCATGTATATTTATCTAAGTAACAGAATGTGACTGTAGA
Organism: Shewanella sp. SM29; assembly: GCF_025654245.1. NCBI lineage: Bacteria > Pseudomonadati > Pseudomonadota > Gammaproteobacteria > Alteromonadales > Shewanellaceae > Shewanella > Shewanella sp. SM29. The sequence goes on along the minus strand of NZ_JAKKRN010000061.1, from coordinate 596 downwards.
GTTTACCCTCGACGAGTGCTAGTTTAATGTTATTCCGCAATAACATTAAACTAACATAAATTTAATAAGTTCCAACCAATCTTTAGAATGATATATACCGACTAAAATGCGGTTTTACTCAGGAAAATTAACAAGTTTATACGGTTTTTTTCCTAAATAGGTTGAACTAAAACCGTAGCCGCAGATCTGAGCGGCATCGCCTATCAACTTACCCATCAACCGTGTCAAAACCTCGCTATATAACAACCCACTGGAAGCAATACAACCAAGCCTTAATCAACCGCGGTTCACTTACCTTCTGGATTGATGAGGAGGCAATCGCTAAGTGGAAAGCCAAGGTCGAGCAACCCAAGCAAGGTCGTCCTCGTGTGTTTAGCGACTTAGCCATTACCACTGCGAGCCTTACAGGGCTTCATCAATTCGGTGTTTAAACTGGGTGACATCCCATTATCTTGCCCGCATTACACCTGCATCAGTAAACGCGCGAAAACGGTCAATATTGCTTTTAAAACCAAGACTCGCGGCGCCATTGAGCACTTAGCTATCGACTCGACAGGCTTGAAGATCTATGGCGAAGGTGAGTGGAAAGTGAAGAA